>JBBQWK010000018.1:0-12026 GCA_038210695.1 Alphaproteobacteria bacterium | reverse complement strand
CGTGGCGCAGGAAGCCGCCGTACCGGCGCAGACGGATGTGTCGAAAGACCAGTTGAAAAACGCCGCCGCCGCCACGCAAAAGCCGGAAGAGACGGCTGCCGCCGATACAACCAAAGCTGATGCGACAAAACCCGACGCCATGAAACCCGAAGCCGCCGCCCCTGCTCCCGGCTCCGATTCCAGCGCGCAAGCCAACCCCGCGCCGCCGGAAGATGACGCCCATGCCTATTCGGCGGCGGAGCTGGATGTTTTGCAGTCGCTGTCAAAGCGCCGCGACGATCTCGACAAGCGCGACAAGAAAATCAGCGAGCGCGAGGCGCTGCTGACGGCCGCGGAGCAGGAAGTCGACCACAAAATTACCGAGCTCAACAAGCTGAAGGGCGAGATTGAAGCCCTGCTTGGCAAGCAGCAGAAGATGGAGGAGGAACGCCTTGTCTCCCTCGTCAAAATCTACGAGAACATGAAGCCCAAGGAAGCCGCGACGATTTTCAACACGCTTGACCTGGATGTACTGCTGGCCGTCGTCGGCCGCATGAACGAGCGCAAGACCAGCCCGATTTTGGCCGCCATGGACCCCGACAAGGCGCGCGTTGTGACGATCAAGCTGGCAGAGCAGCGCAAACTGCCGATGCCCGCCCCCGACTCCAGCGACAAAAAACCCGCACCGGCAAAGCCTTAAAACGCCTGTTTAACTAAATTACCCTTTTTTATCAGGCGTTTATATTTGGTTAAGCGTTTTCGGGCACAATAGAATAGTTATGCAGGACCGGCAGCCTGCCAGTCTATGTCGCTTTAAACCCCTAACGGCGGAGAAGCCCCCTTTCGTGCCGGTCGACCTTAACATGCACATTCTGGTCATCGACGACTTCCCGACCATGACGATGCTCGTGCGCAATATCCTGCGCAACATCGGCTTTATCAATATCGAGGAAGCGCGTGACGGCAGCCATGCGCTCGAAAAAATTGCCGAAAAAAAATACGACCTTATCATCTCCGACTGGAACATGAAGCCGATGGCGGGGATTGACCTGTTGCGGGAGCTGCGGGATGGCGGCAGCAGCGTCCCTTTCATCATGGTCACCGCCGAGAACATGACGGAGAACGTGCTGGAGGCGAAGAACGCCGGAGTCACCGCCTATATCACCAAGCCCTTCAATGTCCAGATTCTGAAGGCCCGCATCTCCGCCGTTTTCGGCGATTTCTGAAACCCCTTCCCCTTATGTGAATAACGCGCATAGCTTTAGCGCTGAAAACTTTGCCTTTTTCATGTATTCTGAAAGCGGGGAACTGCGATGGGGATTTTATAAAACGCGATGACGAGGCTGACACCACATATGCGCGGAAAACTGCTGCCGCTGATGGTCGCGGCTTTGCTGTGCTCGGCTGCGCCCATGGCGTTAATGCAGCCCGCCTTCGCCGCAAAAAAAGTGGCGCATTCAACCGCAGTGAAAGCCGTTCCCATCCGCATCGGCGCGCATGAAAGCTATACGCGCGTTGTGGTTGATTTTTCACGCCGCACCGCCTACCGGCTTGACCGCAGCGGCGATACGCTGACGCTGATCTTTGATACGCCGGCGGCGCTTGCCGCGCCCGGCGATCACGAAGCGCTGATCACATCGCTGACAGCGGCCAAGCCCGATGCGCAGACCGCGCGGCTGACGCTGGGCCTTGCCGCCAATGCCGGCTATAAGGATTATCGCTCCGACGAAAAAGTTGTTATCGACGTCTACCCGCTATCCAAAGCCGCCGCCGCGAAAGCGAAAGAAAAAGCGGCAGCGCAGGAACCTGTAAAAGCCGGCATCACCGCAACGCCGCTGAAGCCGCCCGTGGCCGCGGCGAAGACCGCGACCGAAACCAAGCCCGTGTCGTTAAAAAGCGCCGCGAAAGACGCCCCCGCAAAACCCGCAACGGCAGCAAAATCATCGGCGCCTGCGCTGACACGCGAAGACCTGATCAAGGCGATCAATGAAAGTTTAAACCCCGGCGGCCCCGCCGGCCTTATCGGCCCGCCCGTGCCTAAAACAGCCGCAGCGTTGCCGGATGCAGATAAAGTTGCGCCAGCGGCGACAACCACAACCACGACAACTGTCACGACAACAACGTCAACTGCCTCCACGCCCGCAGCCTCCACCGCTGCCGCCGATGCGGCAGCGAAGGGCGCATCCGTGATTGTCGACAAGCCGGGCGTGCCGGCAACCGCTGCAAATTCAAAATCCGCCTCCACCGCCGCGCCGGATGCGGAGGAGCCGACGGTGATTACTGTATCGCTGCTGGAGCCCGCAAAAATTGCCGTTTTTGCGCGCTTCAACACGCTGTGGATTGTGCTGGATACCGAAACCGCCGGCGCGGTCGCGCCTTCTGCCGCGGGCCCGCAGGCGGGCCTCATGGGCAATGCCAAGCCGCTAACCTTCAAGGGCGGCACGGCCTATCGCTATACCCTGCCGCCGGACCGCGGCATTTACGTGGAGCAGCAGAACCTGGCGTGGCGCATTGTGCTGGGCGGCCCCGCGATGCCGCCGCCCGCGACCGCCAGCATCAGCGTCGAGGCGGAAGAAGCCACCGGCAAGGCGAAACTGGTTGCCGAAGTGAAGGACGCCAGCAAAGTGATGGAGGTCAAAGACCCGCTGGTCGGCGACACGCTGGAAATTGTCGGCGCGAATGACCAGACGCAGCGCGTGCGCAATGGCCGGCGCTTTCCGGGGCTTGAAATTCTACCAACCGCCATCGGCATGGTCGCAAGGCCAATCAAGGATAACCTGCACTTCAACCGCATTCAGGATTTTATTCTGATCACCGCGGATGGCGGCATTGACGCAACACCCGGCGCGACCGCCGGCCCCGCCGTGGTGGCATCGGACGCAACGCCGCTGGATGAAGCGCGCCTCTTCGACTTCCCCAACTGGCGTCAGGGCGGCATCACAAAGCTGAATAAGAACGTGCACGACCTCGAACTGCGCATTTCAAAAGCCGAAAAGCCGGAAGACCGCACGGCGCTGCTGATGAAGCTGGCCTTGCTTTATTTCGCCAATAACTTCGGGCAGGAGGCGATCGGCGTCGTCAACGTCATTTCCGATGAAACGCCGGACATGATCAAGAACCCCAATTTTATCGCGCTCCGCGGCGCGGCCTCCGCCCTTGCCGGCCGCTATGATGATGCCTTAAAGGATTTGACCAACCCAGCCATTCAGAACCACGGCGAAGTGAACCTGTGGCTCGGTTTTGCGGCAGCGGCGACGGAGCAGTGGCGGCTTGCCAACCGGTCCTTCCCGGCCGACAACCGGCTGCTGCTGCAGTACCCCGAGAATATTGCCGCGCCCTTCACGATTTACATGGCTGAATCAGCCTTGCGCCTTGGCCATACGGATACTGCCAAAACTTTACTCGCCTCGCTTGATGCCATGGCAGGCAGTTTCGATTCCCATTCGCAGGCCGCCGTCCAGTATTTAAAGGGCGAAGCCGCGCGGCAGGCAGGCGATGCGGCGGAAGCCATCCGCCTGTGGCGTCCGGTGGCGGGCGGGCTTGACCGCCTCTATCACACCAAGGCCGCGCTTGCGATGGCAAACCTGCAGCTGCAGGAAAAGCTGATCACCGTGAAGCAGGCGATTGACGCGGTCGACAGCCTGCGTTTCGCCTGGCGCGGCGACGGGCTGGAAGTGCAGATTTTGCAAAACCTTGGCCGCCTGAAGGTGCAGGACAACCGCTACCTGCTGGGCCTCGAGGACATGAAAACGGCGGCGGCGCTGGCAGACAGCATGCAGGATGACACCTCCGCCATTCATGAAGAGATGGCAAAAATATTCTCCGACCTGTTTGTTGGCAACAAGGCGAAAGGCATTCCGCCGCTGGAAGCGATTTCGATTTACAACGAATTCAAAACGCTGATGCCGCAGGGCGCTGAAGGTTCTGCCGCGACCCTGAACTTTGCCGACAGTTTAATCAGCATGGACCTGCTGGAAAAAGCCGAAGGCCTGCTGGCCGACCAGCTGAAATCGGGCCAGGTGCCGCCGGAAAAAGTCACCGCCACCGAAAACAAGCTGGCCGCCGTCTACCTCATCGACAGCCTGCCCGACAAGGCGCTGGCGGTGCTGCAGAGCGCCAGCCCGCCGACGGAAGAGCGGCAGCTGCTGAAAGTCCGCGCCCTGTCGGACCTTGGCAAGACGGATGATGCGATCATCGCCCTTTCGCCCCTGAAATCCACCGACGCCCTGAAGCTGAAGGCAGATACCTTGTGGCGCGCCAAGAAATGGGCGGATGCTGCGGCGACGATCGAGCTATTGCTGCCGCCGCCGGCAAAACTGCTGACCACCGCCGATGCGCAATTGGTGGTGAATACCGCCGTCGCCTACAAGCTGGCGGGCGACAATGTGGGGCTTGCCAATATCAAGCAGCGCTATGATGCCGTGATGGCGGCAACGCCGCTGGCTTCGACCTTTGGTACCGTGACGCGCACGGGCGGCAAATCCGCCCTCACCGACCGCGACACGATTGTGAAAATCATCGACGAAGTCGACATGTTCAAAGGCTTCCTCGATGCCTATAAGACCGGCAAGGGCAGCTGAGAGTCGCCGGACTGAAATTAACCATTACATCTCAAGAAATTACCTGATTTTTCCGTTTTGAAACAACGGGATAAAAAGGTTAATTCTTAATTAATTGACATAATCATTAATGGGGTCTAGGCTTAAATATACGGGGCTGATATGCTCCGCCTTCCGCAGGGATCGGGGTGCCGGCCTGACGGTATAAAACACCAAATTTTTAAGGATAAAAAACCATGACCGATGCAACGTCCGCAACCGGCGACGCTTTTCCTGTGGAACTCAAGGAAACGCTGAACCGCCTCTCGAAGCGCGGGCTTGGCATGTCGGAAACGGCGGAGGAGCGCCGCAACTTCGGGCTCATCGCCAACAACTTCAACAATGCCTCCCTGCCCGTCGCGACCGCGCTTGCCGAAGCGCTTGAAAACATCACCGACTACGGCTCCCGCTGGATTGCGGCGAAAATGCTGCGCGACGCCGGCCTCAAAAACGAAAAGCAGGGGGAGATGGCGGTCTTCACTTATCTGCGCGAAATTTCGCGGGAGAAGGATTCAGGCACGCGCTATATGTTCTCCAACCTCGCGCGTGATATCGGCCTCAAGCACCCTGCCCTTGCCGTGACCGCCGCCACCGCCATTGCCTGCGCGCTGCATGTGGAGACAGACGCTTTCTCCCGCACTACGGAAAAGAACGCGATTGTCGCGGTCGGCATGAGCAGCGAAGCTGCGGCCCCCATCGCGCTTGCGTCACTTGGCAAGGTCTTGCAGACGGAAACCGATATTACCCAGCGCCAGATTTTATCCGGCGAGATTGCGATGATGGCAGCGGAATACCCGCAGCAGAGCGCCGCCGCATTGAACATTTTGAAGGACGCCGCCGAAGGCGAAACCAATGGCGCGGTGGCACGTCGCTTTGCGCGCGACATCGGCCTGATCGCCCTCAACAACCCGAATGTGCTGTCTCTGGCAATCAACACCCTTTCGACCGGCATGCGCAATGCATCAAACATTGATGCCACCAGCGGCTATGCCAATGCCCTGCGCGACCTTGGGGAGCGTCACCCGATGTCGGTGATTGTCGCTGCCGAAACATCGCTGCAAATGGGCGGCGGTGACAACCAGCGCCGCATGAATATTTTGAATCTTTCCGGCATCGCCGCCCTCGGCCATGCTGAATCATCGGCCGTGTCCCGCGTGCTGATGGATACGCTGCCGAAGGAAAACGACAGCTACCACCGCCGCCTGATCATCAAGGGCCTGATGACCTGCATCCAGTCGCGGATTGATGAAACGCCCGTGAAAGACGCGCTGACGCAGCTGCTGGTGACGGAAAAAGACCGCGAAACGCGCGAAGATGCGCAGCGGGCCTTGCGCTCCCTCGGCGTTGTGCTGCCCTATGGCAACGTGCTGAAACTGCAGCCCGCCATGAAAGCGTAAAACTTAAAATTTCAGAAAATCAGCCGAGCTTTTCGAGCAGGGCGCCAAAGTCGAAGTAAAGCTTCGCTTCGTCCTTCTTGACCCAGTACAGGTCATAGGCGATCGGCGCCTTGTTGGGGCCGGAGGGGAACATTTCGTAGTGGCGCCAGTTTTCCGGCGCGGGGTTGGCGCATTTCAGGTGGAAGAAATGACGCTCGTGCAGCTCGCCGCGGCAGGCGACCTTGTTACCATCGATGTCTTTGGTGCCGAGATATTCAACGAGCTCGAGGTTATCAAGGCCGGTTTCTTCCATCGCTTCGCGCAGGACGGCAGCGGGCAGTTCTTCATTCGCCTCGACCGTGCCGGCGGGCACCTGGACACCTGCTTCCGGGCAGCCCGTTTCGTTGAAGACAAGCAGCTTGTCGCCGAACGTGATGTAGGCCACCACTTTCTTCACGCGCTGTGCTGCGGGTCTGGTACGACGGGTCGCCAAGGTGATCTCTCTCCCGAAAATTACTTAGAAGCAAGCAACGCGGGACCGGAGATCGGTGCGCCATTTTCTTGCGGCGTCACCGTGGGGCTGGCGTGTAGCGCTTCGAGTTCCTTCTCGAGGCGCTGGGACTTGCGGGTTTCCTGCCAGTATTTAAAGCGCATTTTCTGGTCCAGAATCCACACAAAAAGCGCGCCGAGAAAAAAACCGCCGCCCATAAAGCCGAGCGCCAAAAGGTTAACGGGCAATTCCTGTTTGAATTCAAAGGGCCAGAGGGTGAGTTGCACAGATGCACCATTCGACACGGCAAATAGCACGGCGAAGATGCTGAGCGGCACAGTGATGAGAAGCGTCAGGTATTTCATTTAATTTCCCCAAAGGAGATTCGGGGCGCGCGCAAGAAGGTTAGTCCTTCATGTCATCTTCATCATCGGACACGATGCCGTTCAGGCGCTCGTGCATTTTCTTGCCGATTTTGAAGAAAGGAACGCGCTTGTCGTCGACCTTCACGGTTTCGCCGGTGCGCGGGTTGCGGCCCATGCGGGCTTTGCGGGATTTCACGGAGAATGCGCCAAAACCGCGCAGCTCGACGCGCGCGCCGGAGGCCAGGGCCTTGGTAATCTCTTCAAAAATCGTGTCGACGATCTGCTCCGCATGGCTCTGATAGAGATGCGGGTTCAGTTCGGCGAGTTTGAGGATCAATTCTGATTTTGTCATGGCGCGCCTGAATTCCCTGATTCATCAACGGTGGGGGTGATAGCTCAAGCATCTCCAATTTGCGGCAATTCGTCAAGAAAAACCTTAAAAATCAAATGAATAAAAGGTTAAAGCCGCCCGGTTTTCAGGATTCTGGGCAGGTTTCCGCCAAGGCCCATGGCCTGACGCGCGAAAAAACCCTTCAAAGGGGGTATTCTGTCAACAATTCCAATACCTAAGTCGCGGAGCGCGGTGACGCTGACCAGATTATTGGAAAACAGCCGGTTGAGCACATCGGTGAAACCCGCCATGAGCAGCGTATCTGTCCGCCGCCATTGCTCGTACTGCTGCAGCATCGATTCTGCGCCGATATCGAGTCCCAGCTGCAACCGGTCGGCAATCAATTCCGCCAGCACGGCAATATCTCGCATCGATAAATTGAGCCCCTGCCCCGCGATGGGGTGGATGACATGCGCCGCTTCCGCCATAAGCGCAATGCGCGGCCCGATATAGGATTTCGCCTGCATCAGCCCCAGCGGATAGGCCATGGGTTTGGAAACATGCCGCACTTTGCCCAGATGTTTGCCGAAAAGCTTTTGCAGCTCCGCATCAAATTTTTCCGGCGGCAGGTTCACCAGCGCCGCAACGTCTTCCGTCTCCACCGTCCAGACGACGGAGGAGCGGTGGCGGCCCGTCGCATCATCCGTCATCGGCAGCACGGCGAAGGGGCCTTGCGGCAAAAAATGCTCCAGCGCCACGTTTTCATGAGCCAGCTGGTGTTCCGCATTGCAGACAATGGCGGATTGTTTATACGCCCATTGATGCACATCAATGCCCAGAAACTGACGCACCGATGAATTGCGGCCATCCGCGCCAATCATCAAAGGCGCGGTAATGCTGCGGCCATCCGCCAGCGTGACGCCCGCAGCGCCTGCATCCGAATGGATTTTTTTGACCGTGACCGGCGCCAGGTGGCGCACGTTTTTGAAGCGCTTCAAATTGGCGAAAAGGTAATGGCGCAGGCGGATGTTTTCGATGATCCAGCCGAAGGGCTCGCCGTTCGCGTCGGTATCGGTCGCGAAATGCAGGAACAGCGGCGCGGTGCCATCCGCCACGCGGATGTCGAGGATGGGGCAGCCGTCTTTGACAATCGCATCCCAGACGCCCGCCGCCTGCAGCACGCGGTGGGAGGCGTAGGAAATGGCGGTGGTGCGGCCATCATAATTCTGCGCGAGGTGTTTGACGGGCGCGTCGCGGTCGACAATGACCACATCAATCCCCGCTTCGCCGAGCACGCCCGCTAGGGTGAGGCCGGCAAGGCCGCCGCCGATAATCAGCACATCTGTTTGCAGGTTTTTCGCCGTTTTCATGGCCTGATTTTTAGCACAAGCGCGCCGCCTGCGCACTTGTCACGCAATAATTGACATAACGCGGTTTAATTCGCTATTCTGCTGCTTCGATTCCACCCTATTTATCCCCGAGGCCTATGACCTTCACGCTCCGCAGCATCTTTTCGCAAAAACAGCGCCGTACCGAAACGGCGGCCTGGCGCTTGGGCTTTCCGCTGATTCTGGGACCGATTGATACGCCGGCCGTGCTGGCGCTGGTGGATGGCGGCGTTGACGGCCGCTGGACAGACAAGAACGGCGAAACGCTGCTGATGCAGGCCGTACAGGCGATGCAGCCGGATGTGGTGAAGCGGCTGATTGAAAAAGGCGCGCCGGTGAATATTGCGGTCGCCGCCGGATTCAAAAATTCCGGCATGACCGCGCTGCACATTGCCAACAAGCACGGCAATAAATTCAGCGTCGAGGCGATTTTGAACGGCGGCGCCAATGTGAACGCGAAAGACGCCTTCGGCTGCACGCCGCTGCATTACGCCGCGACAGATGACGATAAACTTCAACTGATGCTGAAAAAAACGCCCGACATTGATGCGCGGGATGGTGACGGTTTCACCGCCCTGATCCGCGCCGCGCGCAACAGCCTTTCGGCCGCGCCCGTGGCGCGCCTGCTGGCAGCAGGGGCGGATGTGATGCTGGCGGATAAAAACGGCGTCACCGCGCTGCAGTTTGCGGCGGCGAATGAATGGACGGAAAAGCTGAAAATAATCGGGCTGCTGGAAAAGGCCGTTGCCGAGCGCGAGAAACTGCAGGACCTGCTGGCGAAAAAAGAAGCCGCCAAGGCGGCATCCACCATTGCGACGACCACGCGCGACTTAAGCGTTTTCCGCCGCCCCGTGACGTTTCGTCCGGCTTAATAACAGATATCAGTAGTTCGGCTTGACCTTTTTGACGGGCAGGTCGGCGGCGACGGGTTCGTCGTCGATCATCTCGATCATGCCGTTTTCCGTCATGGAGAAACGCGCGGAGAAAAGCGCGTTGCCGTAGAGCACCATCGCGGAGGCTTCATAAGCGCCTTCCGGCGTCTTGCCCTCGAAGGTCGCGGGGCGGATGGCGCCCTCGATCACCTTGCGGGTCGATTCATCCAGCTTCGATTTATCCAATGCTGCGTGGTCGATATTCTCGACGATCAGGAAGGGGCCTTCATCGCCGTGGACGAAGTAGCAGAAGAAGCGCAGGTAATCGAGGCTGTTGGCTTCGGAAATTTTGATCGGGTCTGCTTCGTTCGCATCGTGGATGGGCGCGGAGGAACCATCGAGCAGGAACATGCGGCCCTGCTTGGCGAGGAACCAGAAGGGGCCGGTATTGGGCGCCCAGGCCGTATCATCCACACGGACGAGACCGATGGAGCTATAGAACGGCAGCTGGCACCAGGCGGCGGTGCCGGTATTGGCGTTCGCGGTATGCTTGCCCTGAATGGGGTTGACGAGTTTCAGGAACGGCTCGAGCTGCGCGCCCTGCACTTTTTGCCAACTGTACTGCTCAAACATGCTTACACCCTTATCTTTTCCAGAAATAACCGCCGGAGATTCTCGGCAAATGTTATTAGCCTGTTGATATAAAAGCAAGTGTTTCGGTTTTCAAGCGGGAAACGCGAAGGATTATCGGCTATTATAAACCCATGAGATGGTTTTTATCGCCGGATGCTGCATGTCTTCAAAATCTAAATTCATCCTCCTTGGCCTGCTTTTATTCGGCGTGTGCATTGCCGTCAAAATAAACGCTAACTCAGCGACTGGCAGCTGGCGCTATCGCATGACAGTTACTGTTTCAACGCCTGAAGGCGATAAAACGGGTTCTTCAGTGCGAGAGGTGACAGCAATACATGGATGGCAACCGTTTCCGGATAGCGGCGCAACTGTGAGCCTGAAAGGCGAAGCGGTAGTCGTCGACCTCGGCAAGCGCGGCCAGCTTTTCGCGCTGCTGACGGGATATCGGCTGGCGGAAGAAAATGCAACTGACCTGCCGGGGTATGTTTTAGACCATAAATACCCGCAATTTTCCGTCGAGGGCATCAAGGAAATGGGCGAACTCAGCGGCTACAAAGAGCTCGACCAAGAATGGTATCCACATTTCGTTCACTTTAAAGACATCACAAATCCAAAAACGGTTGAAAACGTGATGACAATGGGTGCCTGCCATATCCATGAACTCTGCGTAAAAACCGATAATTTTGAAAAAATATTTGGTAAAGGCGTCCACATAAAATCCGTGACGATCGAAATGACGAAAGATGATGTCACTAAGGGCATTGAAAAATGGATACCTTGGTTGCCGAGGGAATTGCACAATCCTGGCTATCTGGGAAACCCTGCACCTCCATACATTGATCCTACTAAAACGTTTCTGACCGGCGGAGAATTTTCAGAAGGAATTATTAAATAATGGATAGCAAGCTTTATAGCTGAGCTATAAAGCTTCATCGCATTTCAATTCTGTTTATATTTCACGCCGCCTGACGCAACTTGTCCACAAGACGGTCGAGGAAGTTTTCGCACTTCACCATCTGTTCCTTGGCGACGAATTCGTTCGGCTTGTGCGCCTGCGCGATGGAGCCGGGGCCGCAGACGACGGTGGGGATGCCCTTGTTCTGGAAGATGCCGGCTTCGGTGGCGAAGCTGACTTTCTCGGTCGAATTCGCGCCGGAAAGCTGCAGCACGAAATCAACCATCGGGTCGTCGTTGGAAATGTCAAAGCTGTGGACGCCGGCGGTGTATTTGAACTCGAAGCCTGATTTGGGGTCGATGTCCTTCATGCGGGGTTCAAGGTTTTTGAAGGCATACTGGCGGATTTCCTCCACCAGTTCTTCGGAATTCACTTCCGGAATATTGCGGATTTCGAAGGAAAATTCGCATAGGTTCGGCACGATGTTCAGCGCGGTGCCGCCCTTGACAAGGCCGGTGTGCAGCGTGGTGAAGGGCGGATCGAAAGCCTTGTTGAAGGGGCCTTCATTCGCCATGCGGCGGGCGACGGATTTGACGTAGGTGATCAATTCGGCCGCATATTCGACCGCGTTGACGGCATAGGGCGCGAGGGATGAATGCGATTCCTTGCCATGCACGCGGCAATCCAGATCGCAAATGCCTTTGTGGCCGGTGATTGTTTTCATGGATGTCGGTTCGCCCACAATGCAAAGCTTCGGCTTCACGGGCGCTTTCACAATGTGTTCCGCAAGGCTGTGCGCGCCAAGGCAGCCAAGTTCTTCGTCATAGGACAGCGCGAAATGAACGGGGGAGAGCAGCGGCTTCTTCACCATCTCCGGCACTTTTGACAGCGCAACGGCGATAAAGCCCTTCATGTCGCAGGTACCGCGGGCAAACAGCATGTCGTTCTGGTCGCGGAGCTTGAAGGGGTCGCTGTCCCAGGCCTGGCCTTCGACCGGAACCACATCGGTATGGCCGGAAAGCACGACGCCCGCTTTATCGGCGGGGCCGATGACGGCGTGGAGGTTCGCCTTGTTTTTGGTTTCGTCGTAAATCAGGTC
>JBBQWK010000017.1:0-12397 GCA_038210695.1 Alphaproteobacteria bacterium | reverse complement strand
ACGGGCGCCATCGCCGTCATGCTCGGCGCGGATGTCGGCACGACGCTTGCGGCACAGCTGATGTCCCTGAACATCGGCTGGCTGGTGCCGGTGCTGCTCGCCGCCGGTTACATCATCAACAAGTCGATGGAGGAGAGCCACTACAAGCACGTCGGCCGCGCCTTCGTCGGCCTTGCGCTCATCTTCATTTCCCTCGGCATGATCAAAACCGTGGCAGCGCCGCTCGGCCATTCCGATGTCATGCGCGAAATTATGGAGCCTCTGGCAACGCAGCCGTTGCTCGCCATTATCCTTGCCGCGCTGTTCACCTGGATGGCGCATTCGTCCTTGGGCTCCGTCCTGCTGTTCATGTCCTTCGTGCATGCGGAAATGATTACGCCGCAGCTGGGTTTTGCGCTGGTGCTGGGGGCGAATATGGGCGGCGTTATCGCGCCCGTTGTCATGACGCTCCGCGATATTCCCGCCGGCCGCCGCGTGCCGCTCGGTAATATGCTGATCCGTATTTTCGGCGTGCTCGCCTGCCTGCCGTTCCTGCCCTACATCGGCCCCCTGATGGTCGAGGTGACCGGCACTGCGGAACCCGCCCGCCAGATCGTCAACTTCCACACGCTGTTCAACATCACGCTGGCATTGTGCTTCCTGCCCTTCATCGGCCCCATGACAAGGCTGTCGGAAGTGCTGCTGCCTGACCGCGCACGGGAGGAAGATGAATCCCTGCCGCGCTACCTTGACCCGACTGCCTTCACCACGCCGCCGGCAGCGCTGGCTTGCGTTGCGCGTGAAACCTTGCGCGTGTCCGACGTGATACAGCGCATGATGCGCGATACGCTGGAGGCTTTCCGCACCAACAACACCCACCTCGTGCAAAGTATCCGCGACCATGAAGCAGTCGTCGACAGCCTGTATGAAAGCATCAAGAATTACCTCGCCCGCCTGTCATCCCATGCGCTCGACAAGCACGAGAGCAAACGCTACATGCAGATTTTAACCTTCTCCACCAACCTCGAGCATATCGGCGATATCATCGACAAAAACCTCATGGAGATGGCGTCGAAGAAAATCCGCAACCAGGATAACTTCTCCCGCCAGGGCTTCGCGGAAATTTCCGACCTGCACCACCGCGTCATGGACAACATGGCGCTGGCGCAAAACGTTTTCATGACCGGCGACGTGAAAATGGCGCGGAAGTTGTTCGAGGAAAAAGCCGTCCTCCGCAGTCAGGAAATGATTGCGGCGGAAAGCCACTTCAAGCGCCTGTCCGAAGGCGTGGCCGAAACCATTGCCACCTCAAGCCTGCACCTTGATATTCTGCGCGACCTGCGCCGGATCAATTCCTATGTGTCCCTCATCGCCTACCCGATTCTCGAAGAAGCGAAAGAACTGAAGCCGACTCGGCTGCGCGTCACCAAGCCGAAAGCCGCGAAAGCCAAAGTCTTGAAGGCAAAAAAAGTGCCAGATGAGAGTGGTTCGCAGGACGATAAAGCCAAGTAATTCATTGGCTTATTTCTACCTTAACAAATTCTGAATTCAGGGGTTCAAGACGTTAACTTGTCTTTAACCGCAAGGCGGTATTCTGAAGTTAGGAACAAGAGTGGTTCCTACGAAATTTGACCTTCATCTGTGCCTCCTCGTGACGTCTTCACCCCGCCCTTCTTCTGAAGGGCGGCTTTTTTTTGTGCCTATGAGGAAGCGGGCGTTTTTAGAAAGCGTGCTGCGGGTATTCATTCAGCCAGGCGGCGGTTTTGATATTCATGGCGCGAATCTGTACCGGGGTCAGATATTTTTTCGCTTCTGCCAGATCGCGCGATTGCGTTTCTTTGTTGTTCGCGACCTGACGCGGTTCGTATTCCTGCTCATCCTTCATGCGCGCATTCACATCATTGAAGTGCCAGTAGTCATTGGTGGTGGCCGCAGGTTATGTCAAGAAAACACGAATTCGCCTACACATTCTGACGTCTTGGGGGTAAAATTACGGCATGACAAACAAACGCAAAACCATCATCGCCATTCATGGCGCCGGCATGAACGCTTCCGTCTTCGGCGGCCTTGCGCCGCTGCTGGGGGATGATCATGTTTTCCACGCCATCACATTGCCGGGCCATGATGTCGAGGGCACGTCGGTTCGCGGTGATTTGCTGTACAGCATCCAGACCATGGCAGACTGGGTGAAAGAGCGCATTGATACATCGGAAGGGCAGGTTGTTTTGCTTGGCCATTCCATGGGCGCGCTGGTGGCGTTGCAGGCGGCGAATGCGCCCGGTGTCGAATCCGTTATTCTCATGGGCTGCGCTGCCAGCATGCCGGTGAACGCCGACCTGCTGAAGGGCGCGAAAGATAACCCCGGCGAAACCATCCGTATGATGCTGAAGTGGAGCGTTTATCCCGAAGGCGCGCAGGCCGGCACCGTGAAGGCGGTGCTGGAAACCATGATGCGCAGCGTCAACCCCAAGGCGCTCTCCGCCGACCTTGAAGCCTGCAATGCTTTTGCCGAAGGCTCGAATCTCGCGGCCAAGCTGCACAAGCCCGTCCTCGTCCTTTCCGCGACTCACGACAAAATGACAAGGGCGATGGAAGGCGAGGGGCTGTCCCGCCTGCTGCCGGAGGCAACTTACAAGGTCATCGGCGGCGCAGGCCATATGATGATGGTTGAGCAAGCCTTTGAAACCGCAACCGAAATCAAGGCATTCCTCGGCAACCCGCAATAGCTAAAATCCGGTATTCCGTTAATCAATCTTCAAGCTTCCTTTGATATTATAATCAGGATTGCTCTTAGAAAACTTTGATTAGGAGGACTACTAATGGCGCGTACTCACCTTCAGGCCTTAAGACGCAAAAAAGAAACGCTCGAGGAAAAGATCCACCGTGAAACCAACCACGCCGCCCGCAATGACATGATCATTCGCCGGCTGAAGGAAGAAAAGCTCCTTCTAAAGGATAAAATCGAGCGCATGCAGTCTCAAGGCAGCTCCGCCTGATTGACGGATAAGCAAAAAAACGGCGCCACCTTAAAAAGGAGCGCCGTTTTTGTTTGCTTGTTTTAAGGCTTATGCCGCGTCGGTGGTTTCGACGTCGGATTCAGCTTCATTTGTTTCTTCTTCCACTGCGGGCAGATCTTCATCATCTTCCGGTGCATGCGCGGGGCCGCCGGACTTCTGGCGCTCGATACGGCGCTGCGCCTTGCGGATGGCTTTTTCGAGTTCGTCCGCGGTGCAAAGACCGATGGTGAGCGGGTCGACCGGTTTGATCGTGCTCATCAGTGCGTGGGTTTTGTTGCGGATAGCGTCGACCGTGGGCTTGGTGGAGCCGACGAGTTTCGCGACCTGCACATCTGCGAGCTCCGGATATTTTTTGAGCAGATAGGCAACCGCGTTGGGCTTCTCCGCGCGTTTCGTGACCGGCGTATAGCGCGGGCCTTTGGAGCGGGCGCGCGGCTTCGGCAGGTCGTTCTTCATCATCTTCAGCTTGGTGTTGGTGTTCTTCTCGCAGCGCGAGATTTCTTCCAGCGTCAGCTCGCCGTTCATAATGGGGTTGGTGCCCATGATGCCGGAGTTGACTTCGCCGTCCGCCAGCGCCTGGATTTCCAGCGGGTGAAGGCCGCAGAATTCCGCGATCTGGTCAAAGGTCAGCGCGGTGTTGTCGACAAGCCAGGCGGCAGTCGCCTTGGGCATCAGGGGATAGGCCATGTGGGTAGCTCCTTATAAAACCGTTATTCCCGTTTGGCGATATCGGATGGCAGATACAGTTCGGGCTGCCGCGCCTTTGGTAAAAAGGCGACGATTGAAAATCTTCAATCGCTTTTGGGAAGATGCCAGCAATATATAAAGAGTCCGCCCTTTAGTCCAGTTTTATCGGGCTCAAGCCAGCTGCGGCAGGAATTTACGGGGTCCCTCCGCCATGGCTTCCGCCCCGCTGGTGTCGTTGGAGGGCATGATGATGGTGGCCGCTTTTTCATGGCAATAGCTGTTGTTGCCATAGGTGGAGGACATATAAACGCCCATCGCCATCTGGTCGGCTGGAGATGCTGATTTGAAAGAATTGTTGAAATTGAATGACAAAAACATAATTAAATTCCTTTTTAGCGGTAAAAACTGGAATAAAACTACCATAGCCCATTTATTCTGTCAATTGTTCAAAATCGCCGCCATCAAAAAAGTCCCGGTTGCAGGGCAACGGGGACTTTTTCTTTAAAAACAGGAATTTGCGGAAAAGCGCTTAAGGCGTGGGCGGTGGCAGTTTGCGGCCGTCGCGCAGCGGTGCGGGTGGTTCGCCGCCCAGTTTCACCAGCCTCTCGTGCATAAACTCCAGCGAATCGGGATCCAGTTTGGAGAAGGGGGTGATGACAATGCCGCCATCGCTCGAGCCCGTGCGGGTCGACATGACACGGGCGTTGAAGTCGTAAATCATGTAGGTATTGCCGCCGTCGGTCACAATCTTGACCTGCAGCACCGCGCTCGCCAGTTTCTTGGCGCCGTAATCGTCGTTGAAATTCTGTGTCAAACCCATGGCTGTCTCCTTCATTGAAGAAAGGGCAATTTGCCATAGTATTTTCAGGCTGTCAAATCGTCAAAATGATCTTGCCGATGTTGCCGCCGGATTCAAGGAAGTCATGCGCTTCCTGCGCAGCCTCCAGCAAAAAGACGCGCGACAGCACGACCTTTAACTTGCGCCGCGCCAGCAGCGGCCAGATGTTCTTTTTCAAGGCTACCGCAATCGCGCCTTTTTCGGCAATGCTGCGGGGGCGGAGGGTCGAGCCCGTCATGACCAGCCGCTTGCTCATCAGCTGCAGCAAATCAACCTGCACATGACGGCCCTTTTGCATGGCAATGCTGACATGCCGGCCGCCGGGCGCTAGGCACTGCAAGTTGCGGGCAATATAATCCCCGCCGATCATGTCGAGGACCACATCAACCCCGTGGCCTTTCGTTGCCGACATCACTTCAATAGCAAAATCTTCGCGCGCGTAATGAAACGCTCTGGCAGCGCCCAGCTTTTCAGAGGCGCGGCATTTTTCCGGTGAACCTGCGGTCGCATAGACTTTCGCGCCGAAGGCCTTTGCCACCTGAATAGCCGTGGTGCCAATGCCGGACGCGCCGCCGTGGATGAGAATGCTGTCACCCTTCTTCAACTGCCCGCGGTCGAACAGGTTGGTCCAGACGGTGAAATAATTCTCAGGGATTCCCGCCGCCGTCACCATATCGACGCCTTTTGGCACTGGCAGGCATTGCGCTGCGGGCACGACGCAGTATTCGGCATAGCCGCCGCCGGCAACAAGCGCGCAAATTTCCGCACCGATTTTAAATCCGCTGACACCCTTGCCAAGCGCGGCGATGGTGCCGGAAATTTCCAGCCCCGGAATATCGGTGATGCCGGCGGGGGGCGGGTAGCCGCCCTTGCGCTGCAGTACATCCGGCCGGTTGACGCCTGCGGCCACCACCTTCACCAGAACTTCACCCGTTTTCGGTTTCGGCAGGGGCCGCTCCGCCGGCACAAGCTTCTGGTCATGGATTTCAATGCAGCGCATGGTTTTGGGAAGCGTTGCGGCTTTCGCAAGGGCTTTTTTTCCAAGGGCTTTTTTCATGGTGCAATCTTTCCTGCGGCTTCGTAGAATTCTGAAAGGAATATCGAGGAGCAGTATAAATGAGTTTCGATGAAGATATCGACCCCAAAACCAAGCGCGCCAGATTGCGCCCGCTTGATAATATGTCGGTCGGCGATTTGAAAAATTACATTGCCGGCATGCGGGAAGAAATTACCCGCGTCGAGGCGGAAATCACGCGCAAGGAAAAGCACATGGGCGCAGCGGATGCGCTGTTCAAAAAGAAAGACTAGTTTTTAAAAGACCGGAATTTATTGCGGCGCATCTGCCTGCGGCGTCGTGGGGGTGATGCGCCAGCCCTCGATCGCCATGTCTTCGGGACCGCCTGTGCCTTGCGCGACGCGGCCAACCTGCATCATCAGGTCGTAATCGCCGCCTTCAACCGGCTGCATGTCGCCCTGCTTGTCGAGGTGCAGGAAGGTAATCATGATCGGCAGCTTCACCAGCCAGTGGAAGGAACCCGCAACCGGGCCGCTGTCAATCACAAGGCCGTCGCCCTTGGCAACGGTGGTGACGGAATAATCGCGCGTCTGGATGCGGTTCGGCAAATCGGCGGTGCGGGCATAGGTGGCAAATTCAAGCCAGCCTTGCGCCGTGAAAGCTTTTTTAATTTGCGTCAGCTTGTCGTTGAAATCTTTCGGGGTCAGCGTCAGCGCGTTGGTCGCCTGCTGCTCCGCCCACATCACCACTTCATCCGGCGTGCGGTTGGGGTTGACGATGTCGTTTTGCTCGCCGACATAGGGGTTTTCGTAGTTCATCCAGGCCGGCGTCGGCTCCGCCGCCATGGGTGTGACGTTGGGGGCGGAAGGCGGTGCGTTTTGCGCCGGTGCGCCGGCTTGGGGGGTTACGGCAGGCGGCGCTGCAACAGGTGCCGGTGCGGCAGCGGGTGCAGCCGCGGGCACCTGTGCCTGGCCTTGTGTCGACAAGACCAGCCCGGTGAAGGCCAAAGCGCAAAGCGCCGCGTAACGCATGTAATTATCTTCCTTGTGCCGGTAGTCAGAAAATGCAGTCAGTAAATGAAGTTACGCCGCTTTCGCCATTCCGCGCAGGACGTACTGCAGGATGCCGCCGTTTTTGAAGTATTCGATTTCATCCAGCGTGTCGATGCGGCAGAGCGCCTTGACGTCCAGCTTGCGGCCGTCGGCGTAATGCACAGTCACCGTCACATCCATACGCGGCGCGATGCCGGTGGAAATGCCGAGGATGTCGAATTTCTCGTCGCCCTTGAGCAGCAGGTTTTCGCGGGTCATGCCGTTGGTGAACTGCAGCGGCAAAACGCCCATGCCGACAAGGTTGGAGCGGTGAATGCGCTCGAAGCTTTCCGAGAGCACGGCGCGGATGCCGAGCAATTTGGTGCCCTTCGCCGCCCAGTCGCGGGATGATCCGGTGCCGTATTCCTTGCCCGCCACGATGATGAGGGGGATTTGCGCCGCGATGTATTTCATCGCCGCATCATAGATCGGCATTTCCTCGCCGGTCGGGATAAAGCGGGTGTTGCCGCCTTCCTTGCCGCCGAGCATTTCGTTCTTGATGCGGATATTGGCAAAGGTGCCGCGCATCATGACTTCATGGTTGCCGCGGCGCGCGCCGTAGGAGTTGAAATCCACCGGACGCACCTGATAGCTGACAAGGTAACTGCCGGCAGGGCTGTCTTTCTTGATCGATCCTGCGGGGGAGATATGGTCGGTGGTGATTGAATCGCCAAACACCGCCAGCGCATAGGCGCTTTTAATGTCCGTCAGCGGTTCCGGCGCCATGGTCATGTTGGCAAAATAAGGTGGGTTCTGCACGTAGGTTGACGACGAATCCCAGTTATAGGTCATGCCGCCTTCCATGCGCACGTTCTGCCATTCGGTCGGGCCTTGAAAGACGTTGGCATAGCGCTTCTTGAACATGTCCTGGGTCAGCGACGATTGCAGCGTATCGCGGATTTCTTTCTGTGTGGGCCAGATGTCTTTCAGGAAGACAGGCTTGCCGTCGGAGCCAATGCCGAGCGGTTCGGTCAGCAGGTCGATCTTCATCGAACCTGCGAGCGCGTAAGCGACGACGAGGGGCGGGGAGGCAAGGTAGTTCGCCTTCACAAACGCATGGATGCGGCCTTCAAAGTTGCGGTTGCCCGACAAAACGCCGGCAACGGTAAGGTCGCCTTCTTTCACAGCGGCTTCGATATGGTCCGGCAGGGGGCCGGAGTTACCGATGCAGGTGGTGCAGCCATAGCCGACAAGGTTGAAGCCCAGCTTGTTCAGGTCATCCTGCACGCCGGCCTTGATGAGGTAATCTGTCACAACCTGCGAGCCCGGCGCGAGGGATGTTTTCACCCAAGGCTTCACGGTCAGGCCCTTGGCAACGGCCTTGCGCGCCAGCAAACCCGCCGCCAGCATGACGGAGGGGTTCGATGTATTGGTGCAGCTGGTAATCGCCGCAATCACGACCGCACCTTGCGTCAGCGCATAGTCATGGCCTGCAACGGGGACAGATTTAACGGCTTTGTCCGCACCAAGGTCCTTCACAAGGCCTTCGGTGAAACCGGCAGCAGCGGAGGCGAGCGTCACACGGTCCTGCGGACGTTTCGGGCCGGCAAGGCAGGGCTCGATCGCGCCAAGGTCCAGCTCCAGCGTATCGGTAAACAGGGGGTCCGGCGCATTTTCATCGCGCCACAGGCCTTGCGCTTTCGCATAGGCTTCCACCAGCGCCACGCGCTGTTCATCGCGGCCGGTAAAGCGCAGGTAGTTGATGGTTTCGGCATCGATCGGGAAGAAGCCGCAGGTTGCGCCGTATTCGGGCGCCATGTTTGCCAAGGTTGCGCGGTCGGCGAGCGACAGGGCGTTGAGGCCGGGGCCGAAGTATTCAACGAATTTATTGACGACGCCTTTTTTGCGCAGCATCTGCGTGACCGTCAGCACGAGGTCGGTTGCGGTCGTGCCTTCTTTCATCTGGCCCGTCAGCTTGAAGCCGATAACTTCGGGGATAAGCATCGAAACAGGCTGGCCCAGCATGGCCGCTTCCGCTTCAATACCGCCCACGCCCCAGCCGAGAACGGCAAGGCCGTTGACCATGGTCGTGTGGCTGTCGGTGCCGACAAGCGTATCGGGGTAGGCAACTTCGCGGCCGACTTGCGTTTCATCCGCTTCCGTCCAGATCGTCTGCGCCAGGTATTCCAAATTAACCTGGTGGCAGATGCCGGTGCCGGGCGGCACAACGCGGAAACGGTTGAAGGCCTTGGAGCCCCAGCGCAGGAAAATATAACGCTCGAGGTTGCGCTCGAATTCAATTTTAACGTTCGCTTCAAACGCGCCCGTCGTGCCGAAGTTATCGACCATGACCGAATGGTCGATGACGAGGTCAACGTTGGCGAGCGGATTGATTTTTTGCGGATTGCCGCCAAGGTGCACCATGGCATCGCGCATCGCGGCCAAGTCAACCACGGCGGGAACGCCGGTGAAATCCTGCATCAGCACGCGGGCGGGGCGGAAGGCAATTTCGCGGTCGCTTCTTTTATCCTTCAGCCACAGGCCGACGGCCTTGATGTCGTCAACCGTCACGCTCTTGCCGTCTTCAAAGCGCAGGAGGTTTTCCAGCAGCACTTTTAACGAATAGGGCAGGCGGGAAATGTCGCCGATGGTCTTGGCGGCGTCCGTCAGGCTGAAATAATCGTACCCTTTGCCGTTAACGGTCAGGGTTTTGCGGGTTTTCAGCGTGTCGTGTCCGGTGACGGTCAAGGCGGTATCTCCTGATTAATCTTATTGAGCAGTGCCGGATGGCTTTGTTTGTAACAAGCTCCGGCTTCGGCTATATTCCGGTGACAATCATAGGCCAAGATGTGACTGCTTCAAAACGCCTTTTTTCCTTAGAAAACATTGCCTGCATGCGCGGTGGGCGCATGCTTTTCCAAAACTTGTCTGCGGGCTTGAACCCCGGCGATATCCTGCATCTGGCGGGCGCCAACGGCTCCGGCAAGACCAGCCTTTTACGTATCATGGCGGGTGCGCTGCCACAGGCGGCGGGCGACATTTTCTGGGACGGTAAAAACTTTTTGGAAAATGGCGCGGCGGCGCATAACAGCCGTTTTTCATTCCTGCCCTCTGACGACCGCGCCCTAAAGGTTCTGGAAACCTGCGCCGAGAATTTGCAGTTCTGGGCGGATGTTGCTGCCGTGCCCGCGAATATCGATACCGCGCTCGATGCGATGGATATGGCAAAGCTGAAAACCCGCGCCGTGAAATATCTCTCCGCAGGGCAGCGCCGCCGGCTCAGCCTCGCCCGCGTGCTGTTGAAGCCCGCGGTTTTGTGGCTGCTGGATGAACCGTTTAATGGTTTGGATGCGGAAGCATCGGTCCTGTTCCGCACCGCGCTGGATACGCATATCGCCAGCGGCGGCATGGCGGTGATTGCTAGCCATCACGCGATTGACCCGCCGCGTCACGGCACGCTCTATCGGCTGGAGCCGGGGAAGGCTGCATGAAAGCCGTCATTTTACGCGACCTGAAAATTTTTGCCGCACGCGGTTCGGATGCGGTGGCGACGCTGTTTTTCTTCATCGTCACCATCAGCCTCTTCCCCTTCGCCATGAATGGCAGCGCGGTGCTGCAGCAGGCGGCGCCCGGCATTTTGTGGGTCGGCGCGGTGCTGGCGGGTCTGCTGGCGCTCGAAAATACCCACCTCCGCGATTATGAAGACGGCACGCTGGATTTGCTGCTGATGTCGCCAGTGCCGCCTTGGCAGCTGGCGCTTGGTAAAATGCTGTCGCACTGGCTGCTGTCCGGCTTTGTGCTGACGCTGGCTTCCGTCCCCGCCGCCATCATGCTGGGCCTGCCGGTCGAAAAAACCGGCATCATCGCCCTGTCACTTGCCCTTGGCACCTTATATATGAGCCTGCTGGGCGGGGTTGGCGCGGCCCTCACCATGGGCAGCCGCCGTTCCGGCCTTCTTCTCGCGGTTCTGGTACTGCCGCTGTTTATTCCCATGCTGATTTTCGGGGTCATGGGTGTGGAAGCCGCCCTTGCGGATTTGCCCGCCAAAGCCTATGTTTTGCTGCAACTGGCGCTGGTGATTGGCGCGCTGCCGCTTGCGCCCGCCGTCGCCGCCGGCTTTTTCAATATGCACCTGAGGTCGACTTGAATTCAAACCCGCTCATGGGAAGGCTTGCCAATCCGAAACGCTTTCTGGGCGTGGCGACATGGCTGCTGCCGCTCTCCGCCGTGATCGCGGCGGTTTGCATGGCCGCCGGTCTCTACATGAGCTTTTTTGAATCGCCCGCCGACTACCAGCAGGGCGATACCGTGCGCATCATGTACCTGCATGTGCCCGCCGCGTGGATGGCGCTGTTTGTTTACACCTCCATGGCCATCGCCGCTTTTGTCGGCCTTGTCTGGAAGCATGTGCTGGCGGAATTATACGCCAAGGCCGTTGCACCCGTCGGTGCCTGCTTCACGCTTGTCTGCCTTGTCACCGGGTCGCTCTGGGGCAAGCCGATGTGGGGCACTTGGTGGGTGTGGGATGCGCGGCTTACCTCCGTCCTTGTCCTGTTTTTCCTCTATATCGGTTACATGGCGCTGGTCGATGCCTTTGATGACGAGCAAAAGGGGCTGAACGCCGGCGCGGGGCTGCTGCTGCTCGGCGCGGTCAATATTCCCATCATCAAATTCTCCGTCGACTGGTGGAACACGCTGCACCAGCCCGCCGGCATTATTTCGATGAATTCCAGCCTTGATAAATCCATGCTGCCGCCGCTGCTGTTAATGGCCTTTGGCTTCCAGTTCCTGTTTATCGCGCTTGCCTGCCTGCGGCTGAAAACCGAAATCGCCAAGCGCCGCATCCGCATCCGCGCGTTAGGTGTCGCATGAAATACGGCGAATACATTTTTAGCGCCTATGTTTTCGCCGCCGTCATATTGCTGGCGTTGATTGTGCAAAGCATCCTTGCCTGGAGAAAGGTGAAGGACAATGGCGACGCGTAAGCAGCAGCGGTTTTATTTCATCCTGCTCGTCCTCGCCTGCTTGGGCGCGGCGGCGGCGCTGTCGCTTTACGCCCTGCGCGACAATATTTCCTACTTCTATACCCCGAGCCAAGTGAATGATATGCGGCAGGCGAATGACATGCGCGTTGCACCGGATAAAGTGTTCCGCATCGGCGGCCTTGTTGAAAAAGGCACGCTGTCCCGCGTCGATAAAGACCTGCTCTCCCGTTTCACCGTCACCGATAACATCGGCGAATTGAAAGTCGAATATAAAGGCATTTTGCCCGACCTCTTCCGTGAAGGGCAGGGCGTGGTGGCGCGCGGGACTTTAAATGAAAACCATTTATTCATCGCCAGCGAACTTCTCGCCAAGCACGACGAAAAATACATGCCGCCGGAAGTCAAAAAATCGCTGGATAAAGCGCATCTTGAAGGCGTGAAGAAACAGCAGGGCTTAAAATGATCATCGAACTCGGTCATTTTGCACTATGTTTCGCGCTCGTCCTCGCCGCGCTGCAGGCGGTCGTGCCGTTTATCGGGGCGCACACCAATAATGCGGCCTGGATGCGCATGGGCCGCAAGGCGGTGATCTCCCTTTGCGGCCTGATCACCATCGGCTTTGTCGCGCTTATTCACGCTTATGCGCTATCCGATTTTTCGGTGCTGAACGTTTATCAGAACAGCCATACCTTAAAACCGTGGATTTATAAAATCAGCGGGGCGTGGGGCAACCATGAAGGCTCCATGCTGCTCTGGGTGTGGATACTCAGCTCCTGGGGCCTCCGCGTCGCGCGTAAATCAGACAAACTGCCGCCAACGTTTCAGGCGCGGGTTATTTCCGTGCA
>JBBQWK010000016.1:0-12635 GCA_038210695.1 Alphaproteobacteria bacterium | reverse complement strand
CTTGCGCTCATGGCGTTATCTCCTAAAAGCCTGGCCGGCTTAAAATGGATTGCGGCGTAAATTGTCTGTTTCAAAAAACAGTTATGAACGGCTAAAAGGGGCTTGGCAAGACGCCCCGGCGCAAACTACATATTATGTCAAAAGAAAGGGCCATTTTCCTTGACCCCGCAAGCCCGTTATGGCGATTATCACGCTGAGATTACGGCACAAGGCGGGGGTCACCCCCGGCAACGCGACGAAGGGTTTTGAAATGTCTGATTTGATCAACGAAGTCGATGACGACATGCGCCGCCAGCAGCTGGACAAGTTCTGGCTGGAGAACAAAAACTGGATCATCGGCGGCATTATTCTGGCCATCGTCACCACGGCCGGCCTCACCTGGTGGCGCACCTGGGATTTCCAGCGCAACGTCACCCAGACACAAGAACTGCGCCAGATCGTCGACAAGGATAACGCCGCCTCCCTCACCGCCTATGCCAAAGAATCCGACCGCAACCACGCGGCACTGGCAAAGCTGATGGCGGCCGGCATGCTGTCGCGCGACGGCAAGACGGATGAAGCAGCAAAAATTTACGACGATCTCGGCGGCACGCTTGGCGCCGATAGCACGCTGCGCGACCTCGCCAAACTGCAGTCCATCGGCCTCCGCCTCAACCGCGATGATGCCAAGAAGCTGCATAAAGAACTGGAAGACATTTCCGGCGACCATGATGCCTTCCGCTACTCGGCGCTGGAAATGGACGCGCTGCTGTATGCGCGTGAAAACAAACTGCAGGAAGCAATCGAGCGCCTGACAAAAATCACCTCCGGCAGCGACGCGCCCGATGATGTGCGCACAAGGGCCGTGACCTTGCGCGAGCTTTACACCGCGACGCTGAATGCCGCAGCTTCCCAGACGAAGGGCAAATAATGACCTCCCGCCGCGCCGCCTTTAAAACCCTCTGCACGGCCGCGCTGCTCTGCGGTTTCCTTGGCGGCTGCTCGACGCTGAAAAACATGTTCAGCGATGACGACAACACGCCGCCGCTGAAGGGCGAGCGCATTTCCGTGCTGCAGCTGCAAAAAGAACTGGTGCCGAACCCCGAGCTGAAGGCACAGCCCGTGACGCTGCCGGAAGCCTGGACCAACCGCTTCTGTCCACAGCCGGGCGGCTACCCCAACCACGCGCTGGGCCAGTTGACCTTGAAAAAGAACGTCCAGCCCGCATGGAAAGTTTCTATCGGCGCCGGCGGCGATCACCGCACACCGCTGACCACCCTGCCCATCGTTGCCGAAGGTACCGTCTATACGCTTGATTCTGCCAGCCGCATTTCCGCTTTCAATCTGGCGGATGGCAAGCGCAAGTGGGAACAATCCATGGTGCCGAAGGACGAAGATAAAAAAGGCGCGATCGGCGGCGGCATCGCCTATGCCTCCGGCCACCTGTTTGTGACCAATGGCGACCGCTATATCGTCTGCATCAATCCCGTCAACGGCGCGCAGCTGTGGAAGGCGAAACTGCAGGCGCCCGCGCGCTCCGCCCCCACGGTCATGGATGACAAAGTTTATATCGTGACGCTGGATAACCGTCTTTCCGTCTTTAACGCCGCCGATGGCGCGGCGCTCTGGAACTACACCGGCGTCAGCGAAACCACCAACCTGCTGGGCTCCGCATCGCCCGCCGCAGATGCAACGCTGGTCGTGCTGCCGATGTCCTCCGGCGAAATCTTCGGCCTCCGCCCTGAAAACGGCCAGATGGTCTGGGAAGACAATCTTTCCGCCGTCCGCAATACCGGCTCCCTCAATTCTTTGTCGGACATTAAAGGCCTGCCGGTCATTGACCAGGGCATTGTCTATGCTGTCTCCTTCAGTGGGCGTCTGGTCGCGCTGGATCAAGTGACGGGCCAGCGCGTCTGGCAGCGCGAAATCGGCTCCGCCGAAACGCCTTGGGCCGCAGGCGAAAACATTTTTGTGCTGACGTCCGAACAGCAGCTGGTCGCGCTCACGCGCGGCGCAGGCGACATTCGCTGGGTCACGCAATTGCCGCGCTATGAAGAAGGCAAGGGCGATGTGCCCGTTGTCTGGTCCGGCCCCGTGCTGGCGGGCGGCCGCCTCATCATGGTCAGCTCCGACGGCCAGATGTTTGACGCCAACCCGCAGGATGGTGCCATCATCCACCGCGAAAAAATTTCCGGCCAGGCGGACCTTGCCCCCGTCGTCGCCGATAACACGCTTCTCGTCCTGACCAAGGACGGGGAACTCACCGCGTACCGGTAGAAACAGATAAAATGACATTCACGCTCGCCATCGTCGGCCGTCCAAACGTCGGCAAATCGACCTTTTTCAATAAGCTTGTCGGCAAGCGCCTGGCGCTGGTGCATGACACGCCCGGCCTCACCCGCGACTGGCGCATGGCGGAAGGTTTCTTGAAAGACCTCGTCTTCAACGTCATCGATACCGCGGGTCTCGAAGAAACATTTGATGAATCCATCGAAGGCCGCATGCGCCAGCAAACGGAACGTGCGCTTGCGAAGGCAGATATGGCGCTGCTGATGGTCGACGCCCGCGTCGGCATCACCCCCATGGACAAGCATTTTGCCATGTGGCTGCGCAAACAAAAAATCCCCTGCCACCTTATCGCCAACAAATGCGAAAGCAAGGCGTCGCTCGACGGGCTGTATGAAGCCTTCGAGCTTGGCCTTGGCGAACCCATCGCCATTTCCGCCGAACACGGGCAGGGCATGGAAGAAATCTATGACCTGCTGAAACCCTATGTGGATGCGGAAGCGCCGCCCGTTGTTCCCACGACGGAGGCCGAAGACATCGAAGCCTTCTTCCTGAAATACAAGGAAGGCGATGAAAAAGGCTTCGGCGACGAACCCGCGCCGGAAGAAGACCTCGAAAATCCTATCAAGATCGCCATTGTCGGCCGACCCAACGTCGGCAAGTCGACCTTCCTGAATGCTATTGTGGGTGAAGAACGCTCCATGACCGGCCCCGAAGCCGGCATCACGCGCGACGCCGTGCATGTGGACTGGGAATTCGGCGGCCGCAAGATGCGCCTTGTCGATACCGCCGGCCTTCGCCGCAAGGCCCGCGTCGTCCACCATATCGAGCGCATGGCCGTGGAAGATACGCTGCGCGCTATTCGCCTCGCGCAGGTCGTCATTTTAATGATTGATGCCGAAACCGAATTTGAAAAGCAGGACCTGAACATCGCCGACCTCGTGGTGCGCGAAGGCCGCGCGCTGGTCATCGCCGTTAACAAGTGGGACGCGGTGGAACAGCGGCAGGAAAAACTGGAAGAACTTCAGCACCAGCTGGAAAAATCGCTGCCGCAGGTGCGCGAAGTGCCGGTCGTTACCATTTCCGCCTTGCGCGGCAACCGTGTCGAGCAGGTTTTGCAATCCGTCCTCGATGTTTACAAACTGTGGAATTCACGCGTTTCGACCAACAAGCTCAACCGCTGGCTGAAGGGCATGGAATCGCAAAACCCCGCGCCGCTGGTGCATGGCCGCCAGAACCGGTTGCGCTACCTGACGCAAATCAAGGCGCGCCCGCCCACCTTCGCGCTGTGGCTGTCGCGTCCCGACGAATACCCTGATACGCACGAACGTTACCTCGTCAACGGCCTGCGCCGTGACTTTAACCTGCCGGCTGTGCCGATCCGCTTTATTGTGAAGGCGGCGAAAAATCCCTACGTCGATTAACGCTCCCGCCATCCTTGATGGCGAAAGCGTAATCATAGAGCGCGCGGTTATTCTGCAGCCAGGGAATATCCTTGGCTTGCTGCGGCGTAATCATGACGCCGCCTTTTGAATCTTCATCGCTGGTAAAGGTGCCTGCCGTCACGCCCTGCGCCACATACATCAGCTGGTAGCTGACGGGGTAGGGGTATTTATAGCCTTCCGGCTTCGGGCCCGTGATGGTCATTTTCTGCACCGCAAACAGTCTTGCCGCGCCAAGCGTTGCGCCGGTTTCTTCCTGCACTTCGCGGCGCATTGCCTGTTCGGGTGTTTCGCCCGCATCAATATGGCCGCCGGCAATATCCACGCCGCGGTCAAGGTCCGCCATCAGCAGGTTATCGCCCTCGAACGCCAGCACGTAAGATGCGGTGCAAAGTTCCGGCGGCGGCAGTTCGCTGGTTGCTGTAATCACCACGGTATTCGGTTGCGGCAGCCAGCTTAAATTTTGCTGTGTCTGGATGATGCTCATGATTTCATGGGAATAATATTGTCGATACGGTGATCGTCAATGCCGGCGGGTTCCTGGTGGATAATGACTTCCGCCTTGGGGAAGGCATCGAAAATAATTTTCTCCACCTGCTCCGTAATGTCATGCGCACGGTTGAGCGTCAGCGCGCCGTCGATTTCAAGATGGAATTCGATGAAAATTCGCTCCCCCGTCGACCGTGTGCGGAGGTCATGCACCGCCTGCACTTCAGGGTGGTCGGTCACCAATTTGAGGATTTTTTCACGGTCGGCGTTGGGGATTTCCTTGTCCATCAGAATATCAAAGGACTCCCTTGTGATCGCGTAGGACGCATAGAGCAGCGATAGCGCAATGACGGAGGCGAACAGCGGGTCAAAATACGGCCAGCGGCTGTAGTAGGACAAAACCATCGCGCCGAAAACGCCAAGGTTCATCAGTAAATCGCCGCGGTAGTGCATATGGTCCGCGGAAATCGCCACCGACTTTGTTTTGCGGATGACGTACATCTGGAAGATGATGAGGACGAATGTCAGCGCGATCGAGAAAATCATTACCTCGATACCGACCGTCGGCTCGTGAATGCGCTGCGGCTGGATAAAGCGGTGGATGGATTCAAAAATCAGGAACAGGGCGGAGCCGAAAACGAACACAGCCTGCGCCAGCGCCGACAGCGCTTCCAGCTTGCCGTGGCCGAAGCGGTGCTCTTCATCCGCCGGCGTCGCCGCATGCATAATGGCGAGCATGGTCATAAGGGAGGCAAAACCGTCAAACGATGAATCCATCAGTGATGACAGAACGCTGACCGAATCTGTGACGAAGAACGCGATCATCTTCACGACCACAAGCGTCCCCGCGACGGAAAGGCTGGCGACCGTCGCCCATTTTTTCAGGTTCATGTCGTGCTTGTCGTGGTCGCCGTGCAGGTAGGGATTGGCAATGCTCATGTGCGGGCGACCTTTTTCAAAACGTTCAAGCGGCGGCGACGATCTTTCCGGTCTCGGTAAACCCGGGGGCCGCCAGTTCAATAAAGCGTGCGACCAGCGTTTCCGGCAGCGGCAGCGTGGCTTCATTTTCCGCGGGGAAGGCGTCGCGGCGCATTTTGGTGTTCACAACGCCGGGGTTGATGATGTTGACCTTCAGGGGGCTGTAGGCGGTTTCCGCGGCATAGGTTTCAACCATCACTTCAAGCGCCGCCTTCGATGCGCCATAGGCGCTCCAGAAGGGGTCGTGCATTTTTGCGGCGCCGGAGGTGACAAAAATCGCCCGCCCTGCATCGCTGCCACGCAACAGCGGGTCAAGCGCGCGGATCAGGTGATAGTTGGCGAAGAAGTTGACCTTGAAAATGCCTTCAAATGTTTTCGGGTCCGACATGGCAACGGGGCTTAAATCTCCCAGCATGCCGGCATTGCCGACAAAAATATCCAACCGCTTGAAACGCGCCGCAATCACCGGCGCAATGCCGGCGATTTTTTTTGTGTCGGCAAGGTCGAAGGGCAAAAGCGTGGCGCTGCCGCCGGCGGCGGTTATTGCATCGTCCACTTCCTCAAGGCCGCCTTGCGTGCGGGCCAGCAAAATCACATGCGCGCCTTCGGCGGCAAAGCCCTTGGCGACGGCGGCGCCAATGCCGCGCGATGCGCCGGTCACAAGGGCCACGCGGCCTTCAAGGCGTTTGGAAGAGGCGTTCATTATTTCGGTTCCGTTTCGTTTTTGGTTTCGACTTTGGTGGTATTTGCTTCTGTGCCAATCAGGCTTTCCAGCTTCTTGCGGTCGTCCTTCGGATAGCCGAGCTGCTGTTTTTCGGGGTCGGCCGCTGTTACGGGCGCTGGGCTGGACAGCATCGCATCGCGGAAGCGGTAGGTTTTGGCGACGATTGAATTGTTGCGGATACGCTCCGGCAGCTGGTCGCGGCTGACAAAGGTGAAAAAAGCCGCCGTCACGGCGATAAGCGCCAGCAGCAAAAGGACAGCACGGGTCTTGCCGTTGCCGCCGGTTTTCTTCCGCCCCGCCATTACTGCGGCGCTCCGGTTTTGCGCTCTTCCTGCAGCAGTTCCTGCTTCAGCTCGTCATCGGGCTTGGCGTCCTGCGGCTGCACATTTTCGCTGCCCGCTTTTTCACGGGCCTTTTCTTCGGCCTTGATCGCCTTTTCCTTCACGTCCTTGCGGATTTTGGTGAGGTCGATGTGCTGGATTTTTTCTTTAAACTTATCACCGGCGCTGTTCACATAGTCCGTCAGGTGCAGCTGGTCATCGGCAAAGACAAGTGTCTGCTCCAGAATAGGAACAGAGATCGAATTCTTCGCCCAGTCGGGGAATTTTTCCTGCCCGATCAAAAAGGAAATCGGCACAAAGAATAAAAAGACGACAAGGTAGCCGCGCACAAAGCCGAAAACGCCGCCGAGCAGCTTGTCGAAAATGCCAAGGCCCGATTCAGCGACCGAGCGCGACACGAAATAACCAACGAGCGACATGACGAGATAGAAGAAGATAAAGACCGAAGCATAGGCGCAAACGACCGATGCCAGCGCCGGATCAATCACGCCGAAGATCAGGTGTTTTGACGCAATCAGTCCTGCATCCGTGCCGGAACCTGCGGCCTTGCTGACCGCATTGGCTGCTTCAGCGCCGGCTTTTTTGTCAACGTGCAGCCATTTGTCGAAGGATGCGATCATCATGTCGCCGCCAAAGTAAGCACCGAAGGACGCAACGATCAGCGCGACGATGGTGAATATCTCCCGGATCAGCCCGCGGAAATAGGCGATGATGGCGGAAAGCAGCAGGATGATGGCAATGGTGATATCTAGCGCGGCGGGAGTCATGAATTATTTTCCTCGGAAAAAAGCGGCAGTATGTCTTTGAGCTGTTTCATTTCGGTCAGGCGCAGGGCGGACTGGATGGGTTTTTTGCCGGCAAGGCTCGGGATCATCGCGTTTTTGAAGCCAAGTTTCGAGGCTTCCTTCATGCGCTGTTCCTGCTGCCCCACATGGCGCACTTCGCCGGACAAGCCCACCTCGCCGAAAATCACCATATCTGCCGGCACCGGCACGCCCGACAGCGAGCTCACCAGCGCGGCAGCAACGGCCAAGTCCGCCGCAGGTTCGGAAATTTTAAGGCCGCCGGCAACGTTGAGGTAGACATCATTCGGCCCTATGACAACGCCGCAGCGCGCCTCCAGCACCGCCAGCACCATCGAGAGACGGTTCTGGTCCCAGCCGATCACAGCGCGGCGCGGCGTGCCGAGCGGCGAGGGGGCGACGAGCGCCTGAATTTCGACCAGCACGGGCCTCGTGCCTTCCATGCCGGCAAATACGGCGCTACCGGAAATTTGCTCCTGCCGCTGCGAGAGGAAAAGCTCCGACGGGTTCTTGACTTCGATCAGGCCCTGTTCCGCCATTTCGAAGACGCCGATTTCATCGGTCGGGCCGTAGCGGTTTTTCACGGCGCGCAGAATGCGGAAGCTGTGGCCGCGGTCGCCTTCAAAATACAAAACGGTATCAACCATATGTTCCAGCACGCGCGGGCCGGCAATCTGCCCGTCTTTCGTGACGTGGCCGACAATCAGCAGGCAGGTGCCGCGGCGCTTGGCGGAGCGGATAAGTTCCTGCGCCGATGCGCGCACCTGCGCCACCGTGCCCGGCGCTGAATCCAACGTATCGAGATACATCGTCTGGATGGAATCGATAACGACAGCGTCAAAATTTTTCTTGTCGATGGTTTCAATGATGTCGCGCACGTTAGTCGCGGCGGCAAGGTCAAGGTTGGCGTGTTTCAGGCCCAGGCGGTCGGCGCGCATGCGCACCTGATCCAGCGATTCCTCACCCGATATATAAGCGCAGCGTGCGGAGGAGGAGAGGATCGCCATCACCTGCAGCAGCAGCGTCGATTTGCCGATGCCGGGATCCCCGCCGATCAGAAGCGCGGAGCCGGCAACAAGGCCGCCGCCGGCGACGCGGTCAAATTCCTCGATACCCGTCTTGCGGCGCGGCTGGATTTCCGATTGGCCGGACAGCGCATGCAGCTCGATCACCTTGCCACGTCGGGCATCAAGGCCGGCGGGCTGGCGTTCCTGTTTCATTTCCTCAACGATGGTGTTCCAGCCGCCGCAAGATTCGCATTTCCCCGCCCACCGGTTGTGGGAAGAGCCGCAGGACTGACAGACGTATTGGGTTGCGGGACGGGCCATTTGCCTAATTAATCAGATAGACCATGTACTTGCAATTACTACGTGATTTTGAAATTTTCCGGTCGACAGAAAGACGTTTCCATGTAATTATATGTCAATGGCGATATAAAGGTCGGAAGTGCTGTTGTTTGACATAATGTTAAAAAACAATTAATCTGGATTTAGATCGTTATCATGTTTTTATAGGGTGGCATGGGTATTACGAGCAAAATCAGCGACGGGGTCTCCTGGCTCGCAGACAAGCCGAAGAACAACTGGACGATTGGTCCGTTGCTCGCCTCCCTGACCAATGGCGAAATCAACCCGCGCAGCATGAGCCTGAATCGTGCGGGCCGGATTATCGAACGCGGTATCTTCGTCGCGGGCATGGGTGCCGGTATCGCCGGTTGCATTTTCATGGAGCATTCTATTGTGCCCATGGTACCTGTTTTCCTGCTGACGAAGCTTGCGGGCTATATGGGCGGCGGCGTCGCCCATGTGCTGGCCGACAAGGCAGCGCCGATCGCCCACGCGGTTGACCGCGCTGTGCACCGCTTCATGAACAAAAAGCCTATCGGCGTCCGCCCCGCCGATGCGAATGGCAAGACGCCCAAGTCACAAAAAGCGTTCAAGGAGAATAAGCCGGTGAAGCAGCAAGCCCCCCAGCGGCAACAGGCAAGTACAAGCGGGCTGAAAAGCATCAGCAAGGGCATCGTCAAGGCGATGGACTGGATCAATACCGAACCGCACTTCCACGGCACGCTCATTAACCTCGCCTATAAGCTTGTCGGCAAGGAATACCCTGAAACGCCCTATACGCGCCTCGGCCGTCTGGCGGAGCGCGCGACGACATTAAGTATTCTTGGCGCCTGCGCCATCGGCATTATGGCCGGCGGCGGCTCCGTTCCGCTGATCGCCGGTATTTTCGCCGTCTGCGCGCCTTTCTGGGGCGCTGGTGTGGGCATGGGTGTTGGCAAAATCGGCAAGGTTCTCGGCGGTGTCGCCCATGTGATGGACCGTGCTATTTCCCGCAACCGCGCCAAAACGGCGGACCAGATTTTCGACGAAGTCGGCGCGCGCATGTCCCCCTCGCCGCAAAACGGCATTGGCGTCACGCCCACCGGGCAGAAACAATCCCTCCGCTCCGACTTCGCGCAAAGCGCGGCAAAGCCGCAGGAAACTGCGGCCCAGCCGCAGGCCGGCGCACGCCCGTCTGTGCTCTCGAAATACGTCCTGGATGATACCGCGCCCGAAAGCGCCATCGTCACCGCCCTGAAAGCGAACGCCCAGCAACAGCGCCGCTTGTAGTTTTTTCAGATGTAATTTTTTAAAGCGTCAACGAACAAAGAAAAACCCCGCCGGCATAACCGGCGGGGTTTTTTATTCGGGTATCAGCGGAAAGTTAAGCGGCTTTCTTGCCGGCTTTCTCTTTCGTGCCCAGCGCCGATTTCGCTTGTTCTGCGATCGCGCCGAAGCCGGCTGCGTCGCGGATGGCGATATCGGACAGGACTTTCCGGTCGAGTGTGACGCCGGCCAGTTTCAGGCCGCCCATCAGTTTCGAGTAGGTCAGGCCGTGCAGGCGCGCGCCTGCGTTGATGCGCTGGATCCACAGACCGCGGAAGTCGCGCTTCTTGTTGCGGCGGTCGCGGTATGCGTAACGCAATGCTTTTTCGAGACGCTCGATAGCGACGCGATAGCATTTGCTGCCGCGGCCATAGTAGCCTTTCGAGAGTTTCAGGACTTTTTTGTGACGGTTGATACCGGCGGTACCGCCTTTAACGCGTGCCATGTTATGCGGCCTCCTTGTTTGCTGCTGCCGCGCGGTCAGCCTTGCTGACGTAACGCGCTTTTTTGCGCGTCAGTTTGCGCTGGTAGGGCAGGAAGTTTTTGAGCAGGATCGTTGCATCTTCGATGCTCATGATGAGCGTCGAGCGGCCTTCACGTTTCATGCGTTTGGATTTGTTGGTCATCAAGTGGCGCTTGTGGGCGGCACGAGCCTTGACTTTACCCGTACGGGTAACGGCAAAGCGTTTCTTCGCACCGGAGTGCGTTTTCATCTTTGGCATTTTTTTTCCTTTCAGGGAATAAATTGAACCCGACCGCGAGGCAGCCAATATATAGCCAGCGGAGGGCACGGAGATTTTTTCAAAATAACCGCTTTATGGAGAGATCTTATATCGGGGCGGGCCGTATAATGTCAAGAAATTCCCCGAAAGCGGGCCTTTCGAGGCTCTAAATGAGGGAATATTTAACATAAACCGGCAAGAACCGGTTTTTGGACACAGAATCGCCAATAGTGGCTTGTAAGACTTGGACAATTGTTGCCGCCGGTCCTAACATCAGGACAGGACTGGTGGAGCTTTGTCCAACAACAAAGGGTTAACATCATGATCGACCGCATCCTCAATATGCTTGGCATTGGTGACGGCAGCTTTAACAAGGACGGCTCGACACGGCGCAAACACGTGCGCCACGCCGGGGTTTTGGCCGACGTCATCGTCGCCGACCGTGCCTATGGCGTTCGTGACTGGAGCACAGGGGGCGTTTACTTTGATGCCCAGCCCGAAGCCCGCCTGAACGTCGGCGACAAGGTGCAGTTCATGCTGCGCTTCCGCCTGCCCAATGAAACCGTCAATATCATGCAGACCGGCAAAATCGTCCGCGCCGTGCGCAAGGGTCTCGCCGCCGAATTCCTGCCCCTGTCGCCGGAATCAAAGCGCAAGTTCGCAAGAGTTCTTGATGGCGTTAACGCGCAGCGCTTTGTTGAGTCGCAGGTCGCCTGACGGGGTTCGCCTAAATCTTGCCTAAAACCCCGAAAACGGCTACAAGAAACCCATCTGATTTCAACCTTTTGACGGGATGATTCCAAGGAATGGGTCCGTTAGTCGCGCTACTTGGCTTTGTCGGCGCCATCATTGCCTGGGCATATTTCGCCTGGCAGCCGCCCTACGCCAATAAAAAGCAGCTCTCCGTCTTCAACTGGTCGGTCATGGCAGCCATGGTCATGATCTGCATTTCATGGATCGCGAACATGAGCGTCTGGCTCAGCGATGACTCGGTGGAAAAATTCCGCGTCAGCTTTGCGGCCGGCGGCGCTATCGGTATCGAAATCGTCTTCCTGAGCTTTATGTTCGTCGTCCGCAATTACTGGATATTCAAGCCGCCGCGGCAGGGCCGGCGCTAATGGCTTTGGTCGATACCTCCACAACCGGACGCCGCACCGCGCAGCTGCTCATCGACATTGCCGCCGTGCATTTCAATGCCGAAAAGCCCTTCACCTTCACTTCGGGCTGGGCGAGCCCCGTTTACATTGACTGCCGCAAGGTGATTTCATTTCTGGAACCGCGCCGCGAAATTATCCGCATGGGCGCAGAGGTGCTGGCCGCTGGCTGTGACCTCACGAAAATCGACTTTATCGCCGGCGGCGAAACGGCCGGCATTTCTTACGCCGCCTGGCTGTCCGAAACGCTCGGCAAGCCCATGCTGTACGTGCGCAAGAAACCCAAGGGTTTCGGCCGCGGCGCGCAGATCGAAGGCCAGTTGTTTGATGGCGCGCGCGTGTTGCTGGTGGAAGACCTGACGACCGACGGCGCATCCAAAGTCGCCTTCGCCAACGCCCTGCGCGATGGCGGCGCGGTGGTGGAAGATGTGTTCTCCGTCTTCTTCTACGGCATCTATGCCGAAAGCGAAGCGATCTTCAAGGAAGCGGGCCTCAAGCTCCACACCCTTGCGACATGGAAAGATGTGCTGGCGGAAGCAAGGGCGCGCAAATTATTTCCCGAGACGACATTTGTTGAAGTCGAAAAATTCCTCAACGCCCCCGCCGAATGGTCGCGCGACCATGGCGGCGTGTTTGAACGCGCGAAAGTGGCAGGTTAATTATGCCGCTCGACAGTCAGGATTTTGAACTTCTGAAATCCATCCGCAAGGCCTTGCGCGACGGCGATGAAATCACCGCCAACATGATGCGCCAGATGATGGAGGCGAATAACAAATCCTCCGCGCAAACCGCCGCCGCCTTCAACCGAGTCGCCGCCGCCATGGAAACCCTGACCGAAGAAATCCGCGGCCTCCGCCGCGACATCGCGCCCGACCTCGAGAAGAAAAAACTCTCCCCTCCCGCGCCGCCGCCGCAGCATTAATTATTTGTGAACAATGAAATCCTCAAAAATTCGAGCATATTCAGGCGGCAAGTGATAAGGCTGGTCCCCATCAAATATCTCAAACGAATTAAATTTTACAAGGTTGCGTTCCACCTTTTGATACATATAAAATCCCTCGCCCAC
>JBBQWK010000015.1:0-12721 GCA_038210695.1 Alphaproteobacteria bacterium | reverse complement strand
CGGCGGTGATGTACCGCTCCGGCGCCGGATATTTCACATTCGCGCTGGTGAAATTGTCGGAGCCTTTCCAGTCGAAGGTCGGGGCAAGGCCGGCATCACCGGGGGTGCGCCAGTAGGTTTCCCATTTATTCTCGATCTTGAATTCAAGCGCCAGAGCCACGGTATCGCCGGGACCCGTTGCGGTCACGGGGCTGTAGAGCCGCGCTGCGATATGTTCTGCCTGCTGCGCCGCAAGCGCCGGCGTGGCAAAGGTGATGAGGGCGATGAGAAGGGCAAGAAGGCGCATGATTTTTAACTTTCAGCAGTGATCCTTCTTTAAATATAAGCCAAGGACAGACAGAAGCCAAAGCAAGCTTTTTTGCGTAACGCTGTAACTTTTCGCCAAAACGGCGGAACGTTTTAGAAACTATGGGGATTGCTAGCCACTATTGCGGCCTGCCGGTGATGACTTCGACCACGCCACGGGGGATTTCCCGTGAGATGGTGACAGGAATGCCAATATATTGGGCAGCATCCCCGGCAACGCCCAGCTGGTCGAAGGTATGCTGCGACAGGTTGATTTTGACGATACGGCGGCCTTCGGCACGGACGTCATCCAATGCCCGCGTCAGCACCTGTTTGGCCACGACAGTGTCCATGCCGTAAAGATCAAGCTGCAGGCTGTGCTGGTCCAGCTGGCGCTCTTTCTGTGCCTGCGCCTTTGATTTAATCTCGGTGCGTTCATAAACATGCCCCTGCGGCCAGGTGAGCCCCACCAGAACAGCGGCTTCCTTCAAGGCGGGAATATCCGCCACCCGCTCGAAGGCCCAGATGCGCCAGCGCATGATGGTCAAAGACCACCACAGCCATGCCGCGCCAATACCACACAGGAAAGCCGGCACCACCAGCCATTTTTGCGACGGCGTGATAATACCGTGGCTGACCAGCTGGCCGATCAGCAGAAGCGGCGCCATGATCAGCACCATAACGGGGCCGTTGACGAAAAACGTGCCGGCAACAATTGCCTGCGTAACGGAGATTTTTTTAAGGGGTGATGTCGACGCCATCAGCCGGAAATGGCGCGCTTCAGCCGCTCGATATCATCGCGCAGCTGCGGCTCTTCCAGCATCAGCTCCTCGATCTTGCGGACGCCGTGGATGATAGTGGTATGGTCGCGGCCACCAAACTTGCGGCCGATTTCCGGCAGCGAATGCGTGGTCAGCTGTTTTGACAGGTACATGGCGACCTGACGCGGGCGGGCTACAGCGCGCGCGCGGCGGGGGGAATGCATATCTGCGAGGCGGATGTTGAAATGCTCCGCAACTTTTTTCTGGATGTCTTCAATGCCGACGCGGCGGTCATTGGCGCGCAGCAGGTCCTGCAGCAAATCCATCGCGGTTTCGATGGTGACGGGGCGGCCGACCAGCTCGGCGTGGGCGACAAGGCGGTTGAGCGCGCCTTCCAGCTCCCGCACATTGGCGGTGACGCGGGTTGCGAGGAATTCAAGAACATCCTGCGGCAGTTCGCGCTTCATCATCGCGCATTTGGACTGCAAAATGCCAAGGCGCAGTTCATAGGTCGTGGCATCAATATGCGCCACAAGCCCCATGCCAAGGCGGGAGCGCAGGCGGTCTTCGATGCCGTCGAGGTCGGAAGGGGATTTGTCGGACGAGACGATGATCTGCTTGCCCTGGTCGATCAGAGCATTGAACGTGTGGAAGAATTCTTCCTGCGTCGATTCCTTGCCGCAGATGAACTGGATATCGTCGATCATCAGCACATCGACAGAGCGGAACTGTTCCTTGAAGGACATGGTGTCCTTGAAGCGCAGGGCCTTGACGAATTCATACATGAACTTTTCAGCCGACATATAAATAACGCGGCGCTGCGGTTTGGAGGCGCGGATTTCATGGGCGATCGCATGCATCAGGTGCGTCTTGCCAAGGCCCACGCCGCCCTGCAGGAAAAGGGGGTTGAAGGCGATGGTGTCGCTTTCCGCCACTTTGCGCGCGGCGGCATAGGCCAGCTCGTTCGGCTTGGAGGTCACGAAATTATCAAAAGTATAGCGGGGGTCGAGCGGCGAGGTGGGGGTTGCGACGGGCGCTGCCTTCTCGCTGTTTTCATTGGCGATCGGCACGGCCTCGAAAGGCACGGCGGAGGCCGCTGCAGGCGCTGCCGCCTTGCCGGAGATGGAAATATCGACGCGGATGACGCTATGGCCCTGCTTCGCCCAGAGCGCGCGCAGGCGGTCTGCATAGTGGGACTTCACCCAGTCGCGGATAAAGCGCGTCGGCACTGCCACCTGAAGCACGTTGCCGGCATAGGATACGAAATCAACGGGCGCGAGCCAGCTGCGGAAGGCGGTGTCACCAAATTCCTTCTGCATCTGCGTCTTGACGGCCGAAAACTGGATCGATAATGCCGGAGCGGCATTCTCTTGCTCGGTGGTTTCGACAGATGCAGCCTGGCCGTGTTCAAACATTCCGCGACGTTCCCTATATATAAAGGCCCCAAGTAACCGGGGTTTAAAATGTTGCCGGTCGAAAGACACACCTGTAGCGCCGCCGCCGTTCGTCTAAAAAACGCAAGCGTATCTGCCGGTGGTTTGTCTTTCGGAACATCCTCCGCAATCGTGCTGAAATTACCTTTGAAAGGAAACGTCCAACGCTTCGATGAGACCGCAGATGATGAAGTGGAGGAACCTTACAACGCTAGGAATTTGAGTCGCAAGCGTCAATTGTGGATAAAATTGAATTCGCAACAAACGTATCAAATTATGAATTTTTTCCTTTGAAATTTCCTCTTGAAAAATTTTCGTGAATCGCAGGTCGGAAAAAAATCCAATGAAAATCTTTGCGCGGTTTTTTGTTGTTGACGCAATCAATTCAGGAATCGGGTTTACATTTTTTGCGGGTTTTGATTTCGCCCGTACAGAATCGGAATCATGCGGCAGAATCAGGCTGGAAACAGAATCAGCGCTAAACAGATTCGCGAAGGCGCGCCGCTGCAGACATAAAAAAAGCCGCGAATAAATCGCGGCTTTTTTTTGAAACAATTGAAGAAGGAATTACTTCTTCTTGATGTTCTTGATGCGGGCCGAGAGGCGCGAAATTTTGCGCGATGCGGTCTTCTTGTGGATGATGCCCTTGCCGGCGGTTTTCGCCAGTTTCGGCTGTGCTGCTTTCAGGGCAGCTTGCGCCAGTTTCTCGTCGCCGGTCTTGATCGCTTCTTCGACTTTGCGGATCAGGTTGCGCGCTTCGCCGATACGGTCTTTGTTGATGACCTGGCGCTTGGCGTTACGGCGGATGCGTTTTTTGGCGGATTTATGGAGGGCCATTGTAAGAAGTCTCTTTCTGGATATTCAGCAGCGTTAAATTTCTGGCAGGCGCAGAATCGGCGTTTCGCCCTCTATGCACCCGGACTTGAAGGTTTTAATGCGGTTTATGGTCAAAGTCAAGCAAGGCCGTCATGCGCGTCAAATAACTGAAAATGAACGGTTTTACCTGTCCTTAAAGGCCGCAGGGCGCTTGTTGGCAAAGGCATCCATGCCCTCTTTCTGGTCTTCGGAGGCAAAAGTCGCGTGGAAAAGCCGCCGCTCGAACCTTAAACCCTCCGTCAGCGTCGTTTCATAGGCGCGGTTTACAGATTCCTTCACCATCATGAGGGCTGGCTGGGAGAAGCCCGAGATCTTCTCGGCAGTTTTCAGAACATCTTCCATCAGCTGCGCCGCCGGCACCACCCGGGCGACAAGTCCTGCGGCCTCGGCTTCCGCCGCATCCATCATCCGTCCGGTCAGGCACAGCTCCATGGCCTTTGATTTGCCGACAAGGCGGGTCAGGCGCTGGGTGCCGCCCGCGCCGGGAATGGTGCCGATGGTAATTTCCGGCTGGCTGAATTTGGCCGTATCCGCCGCGATAATGAAATCGCACATCATCGCCAGCTCGCAGCCGCCGCCAAGGCAGTAGCCGGCTACTGCCGCAATCACGGGCTTGCGGGCGCGGGAAATACGCTCCCAGTTCTTGGTGATGAAGTCTTCCTTATAAACATCCATAAAGGTTTTGGGCGCCATCTCCTTAATGTCTGCACCCGCCGCAAAGGCTTTCTCGCTGCCGGTGATGACGATCACGGCAATGCCGGGGTCGTTTTCAAAAGCATCCACCGCATCCGACAATTCATCCATCAGCGCCTGACAAAGCGCATTCAGCGCCTTCGGGCGGTTGAGCGTGATAAGGCCAGTCTTGTTTTTCTTTTCCGTCAGCAGGTGTTCGTAGGTCATCACATCAATCCTTATTACTGTGCGGGTGTTGCAGCGTCGGCGCGGGAGTAGAATAGAAATTCACCGTCGTCTGGCCATTCTTGAAATCGGTTTGTACGTTCAGGGTTTCGCCGTTGCGGGTGTAAATTTCATGGCGCGGGTCGGTTGATGTCCAGCCTTCCGCTTTCAGCTTTTCGTTGTAATATCTTTTCACCATTTTATCATTGCCGTTCACAATGCCGCTGGCATTGGTCTGGCCCGCCTGCGGCGTGACGACCATGCCTTTCATGGCGGGAACGCCGGGCTGGACATATTGGGTTGTCTCAACCGCCATCGCGCGCGTTGCGAGCAGTGCGATAAGCGCGGTAGCGAATAAAATTCTTTTCATGAATACTTTCCTCATTTCTGTTTAACGGGGCAATAAAAAGTTGAGCGTCCGGCCTGCGTGATACGTTTCACGCCGCCGGTCTTGGCGATATCGCAGGTGCAGTTTTTGCATTTCTCGCCGGTGCGGCCATAGACGGCGAAGTTGTGCTGGAAATACCCCAGCTCGCCATCTGTCTGCACATAGTCGCGCAAACTGCTGCCGCCGGCTTTAATGGCTTCCTGCAAAACCTCGCGCACGGCGGGGATGATTTTTTCGGCTTCGGCTTTTTTAATGCTGCCGGCTTTGCGCTTCGGGTTGATGCGGGCGCGGAACAGCGCCTCCGCCGCATAAATATTGCCGACGCCCACAACCAGCCGCTGGTCCATCAGCGCCACTTTTACCGCAGGCTTCTTGCCTTTGAATTTTTCCAGCAGGTAGGCGGTGCTGAACGACTTATCAAAAGGCTCCGGCCCCAGATGCTTGAAGAATTTATGTGCCTCGACATCCGCCGTTGTGGTCAGGTCGACAAGGCCGAAGCGGCGCGGGTCGTTGAACACAACGCGCGTGCCGTTCGACAGCGTCAAAATCATATGGTCGTGCTTATCGGTTTCATGCTCGGCATTATTACCCTGAATCACCATGCGGCCGGACATGCCAAGGTGCAGCAGCAGCGTGAGGCCGGAGGACAGGTTCATGACAATATATTTCGCCCGCCGCGTAATCTCGACAACCTTTTTGCCTTCAATGTCTTTCAGGTTTTTGGGGAAGGGGATGCGGAGGTTTGCCCGCAGCGTTTCGACGCGCGTGATCTTCAGGCCTTCCATCGCTTTGGCAAGGCCGCGGCAGACGGTTTCTACCTCGGGTAATTCAGGCATTATGCAGCATCCTTTAACGCTGGAAGATTATAGGTCGCGGGGAAACCAGAATCAACCGTGCGGCGTTGGCGTTTATTGAAAGGGAGGCTGGGTTTTGAGATCAAGACAGCGAGATTTACGTACCGGCCACCCCGTCTGGCGCGCCTACCCCCAGCCGCGCATTCCCGCAATGCCGCTCACCCGCGATGCCGCTTGCGATGTGCTGGTGATGGGCGCCGGCATCAGCGGCGCCATGGTGGCGGAGGAGCTGACGGATGCAGGCCTGTCCGTCATCATGATTGACCGTCGCGGCCCCATGAAGGGCTCCACCGCGGCATCGACGGCGCTGGTGCAGTACGAGCTGGATGTGCCCTTCCTTGCCCTTGCAAAAAAAATCGGCGTTGAAAAATCGATGCGCGCGTGGCGGCGATCCAAAATCGCGGTGGATGGCATTGCGGCGAAGGTGCGCTCCGGTTGCTACGACTGCGACTATACCGACAAGGCTTCGCTCTATCTGGCGGGCACAATGCTGGATGCAGATGAACTGCAGCTTGAAATGCAGGCGCGGCGCGGCATTGGCCTGTGGTGCGATTACCTGGCCAATAAAGATTTGGAAGACAGATACGGCTTCCAGCATCGTGGCGGCGCGCTACGCTGCCAAGGTTCGCTTGCCATCAACCCGCTGGCCTTTACCGCCTGTTTCCTCCGCAGCAGCCTGACGCGCGGCATGCGCATCCACGTGCCGGTGACGCTGACGCATGTGGAGGCGCTAAAGACGCATGTAAATGCCTATACGGAAGACGGGCCCGTTATCCGCGCGCGCCACGTTGTTTTTGCGGGCGGTTACGAATTGCCCAAGCAGGTCGTTAACCGCCGCCACAAGGTCTATTCCACCTATGCCTTCGCCACGAAGCCGCAGGGCGCAAAATGGGCGCAGCTGCCCTTTATGTTGGAAGCCGCCGACCCCTACCTTTATATCCGCCCGACCGATGACGGCCGCATCATCTGCGGTGGGGAGGATGAAGAATTCAGCGACGAGGCGGCGCGGGATGCGCTGATGGATGCCAAGACGGCGACACTGCAAAAGAAGCTGCAACGGCTTTTCCCCGCGCTGGATACAGCGGCAGATTACGCATGGTCAGGCTCCTTTGGCAGCAGCACGGCGGGGCTGCCTGCCATCGGGGCTGTGCCGGGCCTAAAGAACTGCTATGCGGTCATGGCCTTTGGCGGCAACGGAATCACCTTCAGCCGCATTGCCGCCGAAATCATCCGCAGCGCGATTACGGGTAAACCCGACCCCGATGCTGACCTTTACGCCCTTTAACCCCTTCGCATTAGTTTCAAGAACCTGAAATGCGCCGGCAATTTTATGTCGGCAAACAGGTAAATTCATGAATTTATTGTCTTTTTGGCAGCGGTGCCGCTTTTCCTTTGACATGGGCAGGCCAAGTCTTTATCCATAACGCAACTTCAAGAGATTTGGTTTATCGATTTTAAAAGGACGACCCGCAATGGCCGCCGATTTCACACCCGACCGCGAAGACATTCTGTGGCGCGATTTTATGAAGACGCAGCCGGAAATCATCCAGCAGGATGCCGCTTTTCAGGCCGCCTTTGACGGCAACGCCTGGTTCATCGAATGCCTGCTCGATATGGGCGTGGCTGTCGATACCGAAGGCGCGGAAGCGCCCGGCCGCGCCAATATGTCGCTGCTGCATATCGCGGTTGAGCAGCGCCGCCACAATGTGGCCGAAGTGCTCATCCGCCGTGGCGCAGATGTGAACGTGCCGGATGAAAACGTCGAGCTGATCCTTATCAAGGCGATCAACAACAACGACGCCGTCATGCTGCAGATGCTCATGAACGCGAAGGCCGATGCCCGCCAGACGAACGAATTCGGCGAATCTGCCATCGACCTCGCGCAAGGCCGCCCGCAGCTGCTCGCCATCGTCGACCCGTCTGCAGTGCCGATGCGCCGCCCGCCCACCGCCGGCGGTCCGGGCCAGAACAAGGGCCTTTAAACCAATCAAGTTTTACAACACGGTAAAAGAAGAGGGCCGGGGCCAAGTTACAACCCCGGCCCTGTTTCTTTACGCGGCGGTTTCGGTTTCCTTCAAGGCATAGACCAGAACCTGGTCGCCTTCTTTCACCGCAGGCGTAAATTCGGGACTGGCGCAGGACAGAATGCCGGCTTTGTTGATGACGCCGGCCAGCAATTCGTTTTCCTTCAGCGTAAAGACGCCGTTGTTTTCGTTGGGGTTGGAGCTGGTCAGCCGGAAACGCCAGCCCATGGCAAAGCTGCGCCACCAGTCGTCATGGTTGCGCTCGCCTGCGACAAAAACGCGGCCCTGCAGCGTTGTGGCGACTTTCTTTCGCTCGGCGTCCCCTTCCGACCCTGCCGACATCTGGAACACATGTTCGCGCCCCAACAGCGGCGCATAGGTGTTGCACAGCAGGAAGTTATAAGCGTCGTTGTCTGTCGCCGCCAGCAGCGCGCCGTAGCGGTGCAGCTCCATGTTATATTCGGCTTCTTCAGATAAAATTTCGCCGTAATAAACCGGCACGTTGGAAAGCCGCGCCTGCTTTAGTCGCCGCCAGCTGGTATCCGCCAGCACCACGGGAATCTCGCGCCGCTGCAGCGTTTCCGCCAGCTGTATCGTCCAGTCCGACGCGCCGACGATGATGAGCCCGCCCGATTGCTCGACCGAGAGGGATAATTTCGCCGCCAGCGCGCGCACCGTAAAACTGTGCAGTACGACGGTCACGACGACAATGCCAAAGGCCAGCGGCAGCACCTGCGTTGCGCCCTCGAACCCCGCATCCACCAGCAGCGGCTGCATCACGCCCGCCATGGCCGCGCAGACGACGCCACGCGGCGCGATCCAGCCGATAAATAGCGTTTCCTGCCAGGACATGGAAGTGCCGATGGATGACACCGCTATTGTGAGCGGGCGCAGCACGAACAGCAGCAGCGCGATAAACAGCGCCCCTTGCGCGTTGATGTGCAGCAGCAGCTGCGGGTCAAGATTGGCAGTCAGTAAAATGAAGACGCCGGAAACCAGCAGCAGTGTTACCGTTTCCTTGAAACGCCTGATTTCCTCGATGCTGCTGATACGCACATTGGCAAGGGTCATGCCGAAAATGACGATGGCGATCAGGCCTGACTCCTGCAAGGCAAGGTCGCAACCGGCGTAGAGCGCCAGCACCGCGCAGACCAGAAAGGGCGCTTTCAGGTATTCCGGCAGCCAGCCGCGCTCGAGAATATAGGCGGCCGCGCGTCCCGCGACATGGCTGAGCCCCAGCATGGCGAGAAGGATGCCGGCATATTGCAGGTAAAAGCCAAGACCGGAAGCAGAGGCTGAGTGATTGACATGGAAATATTCAAAGGCCAGCACGGCAAAAATAACCCCGAGCGGGTCGTTGATAATTCCTTCCCATTTCAAAATAGAACTGACGCGGGGGTTGAGCCGCGCGTTGCGCAGCATGGGAATGACAACCGTGGGGCCCGTCACCACCAGCATGCCGCCAAAGACAACGGCGACAGGAATGCTCATGCCGGCGACAAAATGCGCTGCCGCGGCAATCAGCAGCCAGCCCAGGGGCGCGCCGATAAAGACGATATGGCGGACAGCCGCCTTGATATCGCTCACCTCCCGCAGCTTCAGGTTCAGGCTGCCTTCAAACAGAATGATGGCAACGGCGGCGGTGACGGCGGGGCGCAGGAAATCCCCCATCAGCAACTGCGGTTTCAAAAGTCCCAGCCCCGGGCCCAGTACAAAGCCGAACAGCAGCAGGAAAACGATGGCGGGGAGCTTCAGTTTCCAGCCCGCCCATTGGGCGACCATGCTGGCGGTTGCGATCAATACGATCTGCAGCAGCGCGTTTTCCAAGATAGTAATGCCCCTTTGTTGCCGGTGACGGAGAACTCCGCACCTCTATAACGTCAGGAACGGCTGAAAAGTTCAATGCATGATGGCAATAGCGCATAAGAAAAAGGCCGGGTCATAAACCCGGCCTTTTTTTATCGTTAGAAGGGTAGCGTGACTTACATCATGCCGCCCATGTCGCCATGGCCGCCGCCGTGGCCGCCATGTGCGTCTTCTTTTTTCGGGATTTCGGCGATCGTGGCTTCCGTGGTGATGAGGAGGCCGGCGATGGATGCCGCGTCTTGCAGAGCGTGACGGACGACTTTCACCGGGTCGATGATGCCGGCTTTGACCATATCGAGGTACTCGCCGTTTTGTGCATCATAACCGAAGTTGGTGTCTTTCTGTTCCAGCAGCTTGCCGACGATGATGGAGCCTTCGACGCCTGCGTTGAACGCGATCTGGCGGATCGGCGCTTCGATGGCGCGGCCGATGATCTCGATGCCGACTTCTTCGTCGCGGTTCGAGGCCTTCAGCTTTTTCAGTGCTGCGTGCGCGTAGAGGAGAGCGCAACCGCCGCCGGCAACGATACCTTCGAGCACAGCCGCTTTCGTGGCGTGCACAGCATCGTCAACGCGGTCTTTGCGTTCTTTTACTTCAACTTCCGTCGCGCCGCCGACGCGGATGACGGCAACGCCGCCAGCCAGCTTCGCCAGACGTTCCTGGAGTTTTTCCTTGTCGTAGTCAGACGTCGTTTCCTCGATCTGCGCGCGGATCTGCGCAACACGGGCTTCGATGTCTTTCTTAGCGCCGGCACCGGCGATGATCGTGGTGTCGTCTTTGGTGATGCGGACGCGTTTGGCGCGGCCGAGCTGGTTCAGCTGGACGGATTCAAGCTTGATGCCCAGTTCTTCGGAAATGACTTCGCCAGACGACAGGATCGCCATGTCTTCCATCATTGCCTTGCGACGGTCGCCGAAGCCAGGTGCTTTCACCGCAGCGACTTTCAGGCCGCCACGCAGTTTGTTGACGACGAGTGTCGCCAGCGCTTCGCCTTCGACATCTTCCGCGATGATAAGAAGCGGCTTGCCCGACTGGACAACAGCTTCGAGGATCGGGAGCATCGCCTGCAGGTTCGAGAGTTTTTTCTCGAAGAAGAGGATGTACGGGCTTTCCAGTTCGCAGACCATTTTGTCGGCGTTGGTGATGAAGTAGGGGGAGAGATAGCCGCGGTCGAACTGCATGCCTTCAACGACATCGAGCTCGGTGTGCAGCGATTTGGCTTCTTCAACGGTGATGACGCCTTCATTGCCGACTTTTTCCATCGCTTTTGCGAGGATGTCGCCGATTTCTTTCTCGCCGTTCGCCGAGATCGTGCCGACTTGCGCGATTTCGTTCGATTTCGAGATTTTCTTGGCGCGGGATTGGATGTCCTTCACGACAGCTTCGACAGCTTTGTCGATGCCGCGTTTCAGGTCCATCGGGTTCATGCCGGCAGCAACCGACTTCACGCCTTCGCGGAAGATGGCTTGTGCCAGAACGGTCGCGGTGGTGGTGCCGTCGCCAGCCATGTCATTGGTCTTGGAGGCGACTTCGCGCACCATCTGCGCGCCCATGTTCTCGAAATTGTCCTCGAGCTCGATTTCTTTGGCAACCGTCACACCGTCTTTGGTGATGCGGGGCGCGCCGAAAGATTTCTGGATAACGACGTTGCGGCCTTTGGGACCCAGCGTCACTTTGACAGCGTTGGCAAGAATATCGACGCCCTTCAGCATTTTCGTGCGGGCATCGGCGCTGAATTTTACTTCTTTAGCAGCCATTGTTTTGACTTCCTTATGTTGACGAGTTGATTAAGCGGCTTTGGATTTTTTCTTGGAGACGCCTTCGATGATGCCCATGATGTCGCTTTCTTTCACGACCAGGAGCTCTTCGCCGTCGATGGTGACTTCGGTGCCGGACCATTTGCTGAACAGAACGACGTCGCCGTCTTTCACAGCGAGGGGCTGCAGCTTGCCATGATCGTCATGGATGCCGGTGCCGGTCGCGACAACTTCGCCTTGAGCCGGTTTTTCTTTAACCGTATCGGGGATGATGATGCCGCCGGCCGTTTTGGAATCGCTTTCCAGACGGCGCAGCAGAACGCGGTCATGGAGGGGTTTGAATTTTGTCATTTTAGTTTTCCTTCTCATAAAGCAAGGGATAGACCCGGTTTCGGGAGAGCCCCGTATTTAGCACTCTCCTTGGGTCAGTGCCAGAACATTGTCAAAAACGGCGTTTTTTCAAGCCTTTGGCGGGCGTTTGGCACTCGTCTGTATCGACTGCTAACCCCTTGATATACAAGTTTTTTGGCACGAAACCTGCAATATATGGTTAAATAGAGGTGTGGATTTGTAATGAATGAAACAAACCACAGCCAGATACGCTAGGAGGTTTTAATACTATGGCAAATCTGATTGTCCAGCTGCGGGATTACCGCCTGACGACTGCTGAAATTCTCTACCACATGCCGGATCACCCGAAGCTGCTGCAGACTTTTCTCTGGCAGGAATATGACCTCGCCCCCCATTTTCCCGAGCTGAAACGCTTCCTCGATTTCTGGACGCGGGAAATTGACGGCAAGTTGCATTCGGTTTTCGTGGCGCATAAAAACCTCATCTCCGTCGACGACGTGCGTCTGGCGGATCACGAGTTTCTTATTCACTGAAAAATTTGGATAAGCCTTAAAAGGCTCAGAACATGCGCTGCAGCAGCGACATCTTCGTCGCGGGCGCATTGTAGGACGCCTGCGGTTTCTTCGGGCTTACTGCCTCGAGGAAAGCGCCAACCACCATGCCTTTGACCGCAAGGTTCGCACCGGCGCCGATGGCACCGTTGAAGCTCTTGGTCAGATTGGCGAGGGCGAAGAACATGGAAAGTCCCTTGGTTGCTATAAGGTTATTTTAAAGAGATGCGCGGACGGATCAATAAGGAATTTTTTTTGCCATAATTTGGCGGTTTTGTGCGGGTGATGGTTAACGCGACGGTAGTACTAAGCGTTTACAATTAATGCTATCGGAGTGCCAAACCCAAGTAGGTATTCCACGCAGCTTTTTTAAAGAAAGTAGTCTTATGGTGCGGCGACTTTTTCGGGTGCTCCCATATTTTAAATTCTTAACGGTTCTTTTAGTCTCGTCTTGTGCGTCAGCAACGCCGCCCATGCGCAAGACAGTAATGCGGCGCAGCAGGCTGCGGATAGCGCTTATTTCGAGAAACAAAGGCTTGCGAACGAAGCAGAGCAGAAGAAAACCATTCATGTGGGTGATTACGATATTACGCAAGAGGATCGTGAAGGCTTTGCCGCGAAGCTTACAGAATTACTAAGCGTTCGTAACGACGATTTAGCGATAACGCAGGTACAGGG
>JBBQWK010000014.1:0-13156 GCA_038210695.1 Alphaproteobacteria bacterium | reverse complement strand
GGCAAGGCGGGCACGAACGATCTGAATGAGGATCGCATTGTCGTGACGCCGCATTTCATCGCCGTGCTGGATGGCGCGACGTCGCGGGCGGGGAATACGCTGAAGGGCTTGACCAACGGCCAGTTCGCTTCCGCCGTTCTCGCCAAGGCGCTTGAAACTTTGCCGGCCGATATCGCGGCGCGGGCGGCGGTTGACAGCCTCACCGCTACTTTAAAGGCCGAAACCGAAAACGCCGCCAAGAGCGAAAACAAATCTTTGAAAGAAGTCTGGGATTATCCCGCCGCGGCGCTGCTGGTTTATTCCGTGGCGCGCAAAGAAATCTGGCGCGTGGCCGATTCAACCTTCGTCATTGACGGTCGCGGCAACCACAAAACTTTCCCGCAGGAAGCGACATGGTGCGAACTCCGCAAGGCGTATCTCTCCGCACAACTCGCGCGCGGCAAGACGGAAGCTGATTTACTGGCGCATGACCCGACCTGGGATGTGCTGACGCCGCTGATTGCGGAATTCAAAGTTTTCGCCAACTATGACGGCCCCTATGGCTACGGCGTGCTGAACGGCGCAAAAATTCCCGATACGCATGTCGAGGTTTACCCCGCGCCGCATGCGGTTGAAATTATTTTTGCATCGGACGGTTATCCGGAAGTTGAATCCACACAAGCTGAAACCGAAAAATATTTGCTGCAGCTGGTGAAGAATGACCCCCTGATGTACAAGCTTGCGCCGCAGGTGAAGGGCGTGAAGAAGGGGCATGTGTCCTTTGACGACCGCACCTACATCCGTTTCCGCCCCGCATAACATGCGCGAACCCGTTATCACCGAAACGCCGGAGCCTTTGGCGTCTGCCTTCAAGTCGCTCGATATTCCCGTCACCACCTACGCGCATGCGCCGGTGTTCACGGTGGAGGAGGGGCGGGACTTCAAGCACCTTATTCCCGGCGGCCATACCAAGAATTTATTCCTCAAGGACAAAAAGGAAAAGCTCTGGCTCGTCACCGCGCTCTGGGATACGGAGATTGACCTGAAGAAGCTGCCCGCCCGCATCAACGCCGCCCGCGTCTCCTTCGGTAATGCGGCTTTGATGGAGGAAGTGCTGGGCGTCACCCCCGGTTCGGTCACGCCGCTGGCGGTCATTAACGACTCGAGGCGGCAGATCACGCCGGTGCTGGATGCGCGGATGATGGATTGCGCGGTTGTGAACTGCCACCCCTTAAAAAATGACAAAACCACGGGTTTAAAGCCCCAAGACTTGGTTAAATTTATGGAATCTTTGGGGTATACTCCCCTGATTGTTGAATTTTCGCGGCTCTAGCCTATGTCATCAGGATAACCGAACGGGGCAGATATGCTTGACCTAAACTTGAATAGCCAACCCAAACCGCCAACGCCCGCCTATATCCGCGAGACGGATACCGCGCGATTCGAGGAAGACGTCCTCGGCACCTCCATGACCAAACCCGTGATTGTGGATTTCTGGGCGCCGTGGTGCGGCCCCTGCAAGGCGATGATGCCGGCGATTGAAAAAGTCGTCACGGAAGCCGGCGGCGCGGTTGACCTTGTGAAAATCAACGTCGAAAAATATCCTGAACTGGCGGAAGTGTTCCGCGTGCAGTCCGTGCCCGCCGTCTTCGCTTTTTTTCAGGGCCAGCCGGTGGACGGCTTCATCGGCGGCAAGCCGGAAAAAGACCTCCGCGCTTTTGTCGACAAAGTTTTGAAGGCCGCTGGCGTTGCGCTGCCCGGCGTCGAGCCCGGCAAGCTGGATGCGGAAACCCGCACCAAGCTGCTGGCCGCCGCGCAAACCCTGTTCACGGAAAACAAGTTTGACGATGCCATGGCCGCCTACAGCACCATTCTGGATTCCGAACAGGAAAATGAAGATGCGCTTGCAGGTCTCGGCTGGTGCTTCGTCGGGCAGAAAGATTTCCTGAGCCTTGATGAGTATTTAAGCAACCTCGAGCCCGCGCAGCAATCATCGCCCAAGCTGAAAGGCCTGCGCTTCATCGCCAATGTGGCGCGGCAGGGCGAGGGCTTTGATGTCGCGGCGCTGGAAGGCAAAATTACCGCCAACCCGAAAGACCTTGATGCGCGTTATAACCTTGCGCTGGCGCATATGCACCATGCCAACCTTGAAGGCGCCATTGATGCGCTGGTGGACCTGACCCGCAAGGACCGCGTCTGGCAGGAACAAAAGGCGCGCAACCTGCTGGTCAATCTTTTCGAAGCCATGGGGCCTCAACATCCTTTGACGGGCCCCGGACGGCGCAAGCTTTCCACCGTTCTCTTCTCGTAAGGGCCGTTTGCAAATGCGTGAATCCTTCGAGCAGAGTTTTGACAGCCTCCCCCCCGAAATAGCTATTTTCCCGTTGCAGCGCGTGATTTTGCTGCCACGCGTGCAGCTGCCGCTGAATATCTTCGAGCCGCGGTATTTGGCGATGACGGAAGCCGCGCTCTGCTCCTCCCGCCTCATCGGCATGATCCAGCCGAAATCAACCGGCGATGGCGAGGAAGTTTTTCCCGTCGGCTGTGCCGGCCGCATCACCTCCTTCGCCGAAACCGATGATGGCCGTTACCTGATTACGCTGAAGGGCGTCTGCCGTTTCCGCGTGGCGGAAGAGCTGCCGCTTGGCAACGCCGGCTACCGCCGCGTCAAGGCCGACTGGTCGCCCTACCGTGATGATTTCGGCACCGATACACAGACCGATATCTGCCGCGATTCCATGATGAGCACGCTGCGCGCATACCTGGATAAAATGGATATGTTCTGCGATAAATGGGAAACCATCCGCAATATCGAATGCGAAAAGCTGATCTCCACCCTCGCCGTTGTCTGCCCCTTCGGGACGGATGAAAAACAGGCGCTGCTGGAAGCAAAAACATTGCCCGACCGCGTGCAGTGCCTGATCGCTCTGCTTGAAATTGCATCGCGCGACTGCAACACGTCCTGCCATTAGGGATTTTTAAAAATGCCGCAGACCGCGAAACGCGCCGACCCCAAACTGCTCGAAATTCTCGTCTGCCCGCTGACGAAAGCGCCGCTGGAATATGACGAAGCGAAACAGGAATTGATTTCGCGCCAGGCAAAACTCGCCTTCCCCATCCGCGAGGGAATTCCCATCATGCTGATCGAAGAAGCGCGAAAGCTGGAATCGGATACTTAACCGCGCGTGGCGCCGGGGCCCTTGCGGCTGCGCAGCGTTGCACCCATCAGTAGCAGGCCCGTGGCACCAACCAGCGCCATGCCCATGCCTTCTTTCGTGTCATTGACGCTCTGGTTATAGGCGGTCAGCTGCTTTACTTCGGCGGCGGTCACGTCTTTGCCGGCGGTGACTTTCTGGTTGATAGCTTCAATGGCGGCATCGCCCTTCAGCTTCAGCGTCACCATGCTGGTGGTCGGCTTCAGCGGCTCCGTCACCGTGTGATAGCACTGGCCAACACCTGCACCGAGCGTGAGGGCGCAAACGAGGGAGAAGGTGCGGCGAAGGCTGGATTCTGACGACATTATGTAACTCCGGAATGTGAAACCTGTAGGCGACTATACGCCTGCGCCGTATTATGTCAAAATAATAACGCTAATTCGTTGTAATGATTATATATTTTTTAACGGAATCAGCGCCGCCGCCGCCTTTTGCTGCGGGGATGCTATAATTGATTGATAATCAGCCTTATATGGCTATTTTAGGGCGATTAACGGCTTTCTCTCCAAAGGAAAAAACGATGTCCGACCGCGTCTGGATTTTTGACACCACTTTGCGTGATGGCGAACAGTCGCCGGGCTATTCGATGAACCTTGATGAAAAGCTCAAAATGGCCGAAATGCTCGACCAGATGGGCGTCGATATTATCGAAGCGGGCTACCCCGCGGCGTCCCGTGGTGATTTTGAAGCCGTCAACAAAGTCGCGCAGCAATGCAAAAGCGCCATTGTCGCGGGCCTCTGCCGCGCGCTGCACAAAGACATCGATGCCGTGATTCAGGCGATCAAGCCGGCGGAGCGCAAACGCATCCACAGCTTTATCTCCACCTCCGACCTGCACATGAAATACAAACTGCAGCTGGAGCCGGAACGCGTGCTGGAGATGATCAAGGAATCCGTCACCTACGCCCGCCAGCATTGCGACGATGTGGAATGGAGCGCGGAAGACGCAACACGCTCCGACCCCGACTTCCTCTGCCGCGCCGTTGAAACCGCGATCAAGGCGGGTGCCACCGTCATCAACATTCCCGATACCGTGGGCTATTCCGTGCCGGAAGAATATTTCCGCATCATCACCATGCTGAAAAAGCGCGTGCCAAACATTGACCGCGCCATTTTGTCGACGCATTGCCACAATGACTTGGGATTGGCCGTCGCCAACTCCCTCGCGGGCGTTGCCGCTGGCGCGCGCCAGATCGAATGCACCATCAACGGTATCGGCGAGCGCGCCGGCAATGCCTCCATGGAAGAAGTCGTCATGGCCATGCGCACGCGGCCTGACCTGCTGCCCTATGAAACCGGCATCCAGTCGGAACTCATCATGCCGGCATCCAAACTTCTGTCGCAAATCACCGGCTTTGCCGTGCAGCCGAACAAGGCGATTGTGGGCGCCAACGCCTTCGCGCATGAATCCGGCATCCATCAGGACGGCATGCTGAAAAACGCCTCGACCTACGAAATCATGACGCCTGAATCCGTCGGCCGCGACCAGTCGGAACTTGTCCTCGGCAAACACTCCGGCCGCAACGCCTTCCGTACGCGCCTTGCCGCCCTCGGCCTGACGCTGGATGACGACGAAATCAATGCGGCCTTTGACCGCTTCAAGGACTTCGCCGACCGCAAAAAGAAAATCACCGATGATGATTTGATCGTGATTGCGACCTCGAAAGACGGCCTGCCGGTGGAGCATATCCGCTTTATCTCCCTCGGCATCAAATCCGGCTCCTTCGGCCCGCAGGAAGCGGAACTGGAACTGGAAGTAAACGGCGAAAAGAAAAAAGCGAAAGCCAACGGCAAAGGCCCGGTCGATGCCTGCTTCAAGGCCATGCGCATCATGGTGCCGCATGACAACGCCGTGCTGTCGAACTACGAGCTGAAAGCGCTGACTTCCGGCTCCGACGCGAAGGGCGAGGTGAATATCCGCCTGTCCGAATTCGGCCACAGCTACACCGGCATCGGCGTTGATGCGGATGTGATTGTCGCGTCCTGCCGCGCCTATATCGATGCCCTCAACCGCATGATCTCGGGGCGCAACATTGTTCCGGCTAAAAAAGCGAACTGACGCAGAACTCAAAGCCGATATCCCGCTCGAAGTCGGCGGCATTGCCGTGCGCCCGTCAACGCGCGCCAAACGCATGGGGCTGCGGGTTGACCCGCGCACAGGCTCCATCGTTTTCACTTGGCCGCTCAAAAGTCGTATGGCGGCTGCGCGCGCGCTTGCCTTTATCAACGACAGCCAAGACTGGATAACGCGGCAGAAAATAAACCGCATCCCCACCGTCACCTTTACGGCGAGCGCGGCAATCAGCGTTGCAGGTAAAGACTACATCATCACCCCCACCGCCGGACGCGGCGTGACGCGCATTGAAGGCGGTAACATCATCGTCCACGGCCAGCCGGAACATCTGCCCCGCCGCATGAAAGACTTTCTTAAAAAGCGCGCCGAAGAAGAACTGCAGCGTCTGACGGATGAAAAATGCAAAACACTCGGCATCAAAACATCGCTTGTGCAAATCCGCGACCCGAAATCGCGCTGGGGTTCCTGCGGGCCGGACGGGCGCATCATGTATTCATGGCGGCTGGTGCTGGCGCCGCCGGCCGTGATGGATTACGTCGTGGCGCATGAAGTCGCCCACCGCATCCACCTCAACCACAGCCGCAGATTCTGGGCGCTCTGCAGTAGCTTGTGCGAAGATGCCACCACCTCCCGCCAATGGCTCCGCCGCGACGGCCGCGGGTTAATGGGCGCGGGCTAGCCGATTTATTTGCGCAATTAAATTTTGCCACATAAATAACTGTAAACGTGTGAAGCGGCGTTTTTCAGCCGCTTGGGCTTATTTACATCGTAAACATCCCCCATAATCCGGAAGAAAAATTGCCCCGATTTACCGCCCCAAGAATCTAAACCTCGGTTATAGAATCTATGGGAGACAAAAACCGCATGGCCGTTTCACCAAACACTTCACCGCCCCCCGCCGCCAAAGGCTGGCAAATTCCCCCAGCGCTGGTGCGGCATGTCGCGCTCGACCCCGGCATTATCTATACCGGCGCGGACATTCTGCTTTTCGCCGGCACCAACGTTCTGGGCCTTGGCGCCACCATTGCCGCCACCGGTCTTGCGGCGGGGCTTAAAACCCTCTCCATCATCCAGCCCGAATTCCTCAAAAAATATCCGCGCATCACCAATATCGCTTTTGATGACCGTACGCCACTTCGTGCCGGCGGCCTTGCGCTGCTTGTCGTTGGCGGCGCGGCGGTATCGGGCGGCACGCTGTTGCCGGCCTTCGCCAGCTTCCTTTTTGCCGCCGCCAACTTCCGCATGGCGGAAAGCATTTCGAAACATCACAAAGATGAAGAAGCGAAAAAGGCGCTGTCGCCGGAACATAAGCCCGATGCCATTGAGGTCACCATCATGATGATCAAGCGGCCGGATTTATACCTGAATGCGGGCTTCGCCTGTGCGGGGCTTATGTCCGGTGGCGCGGCGCTGTTTGTACTGCCCGTCGTCGCCACCGCCTTCGGCATCAGCGTGAAGAACGCCGTCACCGGCCAGCCGGAACATACCGGCCACCCCAAAATGCTGACCGCCGCTTCCGGCGCGGCCTTTGCCACCATCGGCCATGCCAACGGCCACGGCATGATCGCGATTGCCCATGCCATGAACGCCGCCGTGCTGCTGGAGATCGAGAGGCGCGTGACCCCAGGCGGGGTATTGCAAATCGCGAAGGACCTCGCATCCAGCGGTTTGAAACTCATCAGCGTCGGCCGCAAGAAGGCGCCGGAAAAAGTGCTGGTCGTGGAGCCGCCCAAGGTCGAGCCCGCGAGAATCCCCACCTTCAGCCTCAGCCGCTTCTTCGGCAAAGCCGCGCCGCGTGTGCAGCCCGCGAATGAAAATGCGGCGAATGAGAGTATCGTCTCTGCTGACGCGAAGGCCGCTCCGAAGTCACATACGCCTTGAGATTATTTCAACGGGGCTTGGGAGCCGCTGGCAGAAGAGTTGCAACTTCCGGGAATCCTGCCGCGACCAGCTTTTTTCCAAGCTCGGGGCCTGCGCCCGCCGGAACGACCTGCGGAATTTTCTCCGGCGCATAATTGCGGAAGAAGGCTGCGGCGGCATTGACGAGACCAATAGCCTTGGGCTGCAGGTTTAAAACATCCTTTTTTGCAGGGAAAATATGTTCGCCAGAAATTGAAATAAATTCGAGCGTCGAGGTATATCCCGGGCGGCGCGGTTCATTGACAAGAATGTCCGCCATATTATCGTGCAGCGTGGAAATAAAATTTTCAGTCGTGGTATCCAGTGTGTTGCGTTTTGTCACAATAGACCTCCGATACAATGAACAAATTATAGGGCAGTCGAGGTTAGAGAAGGCTTAATGAGATTTAGAAGTCTGTAGTAAAGCTACGACAATGATAAATTCCCCTTTATTATCACGGCCATGTGCGGAATCCAGACAAAAGAAAAAGCCGCCCCTTTCGGAGCGGCTTTTTCTGTTTGGTCGAACAGAAGATTACTCTTCGGTCTTCGCTTTTTTGGCTTTCTTGGGAGCTTCTTCAGGAGCATCGGCAGCTTTCGCGCCTTTCTTCTGGAGAGCGGCACCCAGGATGTCGCCAAGCGAGGCGCCCGAGTCAGACGAGCCGTATTCGGCCATCGCCTGTTTGTCTTCCTCGATCTCGCGCTGCTTGATCGACAGTTCGAGCTGGCGGCCGGTCTTGATGACCTTGGCGTCGACTTTTTCGCCGACGGCGAAGCGGTCAGGACGCTGTTCCGAGCGTTCGCGCGAAAGGTCGCCCTTTTTGATGAAGCCCTTGAGGTTGTCGTTGATCGAAACTTCGATGCCGCCCGAGGTCACGGCCGTAACCGTGCAGGTGACAACAGAGTTTTTCGCAACGCCGCCATCGGCTGCAGCAGCCGCGGCAGAACCGCCGCCGGCAGATGCCGTCGCGGCAGAGTCGCTACCGGGGGTCAATTGCTTGACGCCAAGCGAGACGCGCTCTTTCTCGGGGTCGATCTCGAGGACTTTCACTTTCAGCGTATCGCCTTTTTTGAAAGCCTTGATGGCTTCTTCGCCGGGCTGGTCCCAGGCGAGGTCGCTCATGTGGACCATGCCGTCGATCTGGTCGCCGATGCCGACGAACAGGCCGAACTCGGTGACGTTGCGGATTTCGCCCTCGAGGATGTCGCCGGCTTTATGGGCCGAGGCGAACTTGCTCCAGGGGTTTTCCGTCGTCTGTTTCAGGCCGAGGGAGATGCGGCGCTTGGTGAGATCGACATCAAGAACCTGAACTTCAACTTCCTGGCTGGTCGAGACGATTTTGCCGGGGTGGATGTTCTTTTTGGTCCAGGACATTTCGGAGACGTGGACGAGGCCTTCGATGCCTTCGCCCAGTTCAACGAACGCGCCGTAGTCGGCAATGTTCGTGACGCGGCCTTTGTAGCGCTGGCCGACTTTGAACTTGCCGTCAACGCCCTGCCAGGGATCGCTGTCCAGTTGTTTCATGCCGAGGGAGATACGCTGCGATTCCTCGTTGAAGCGGATGATCTTGACGTTGACGGTCTGGCCAACGGAGAGCACTTCGGACGGGTGGTTGATGCGTTTCCACGAGATGTCGGTCACGTGCAGCAGGCCGTCGACGCCGCCGAGGTCGATGAACGCACCGTAGTCGGTGATGTTCTTGACGACGCCTTGCAGTTCCTGGCCTTCTTTGAGGTTGGAGACGAGTTCCGAGCGGGCTTCTGCGCGGCTCTCTTCCAGAACGGCGCGGCGGGAAACAACGATGTTGCCGCGCTGGCGGTCCATTTTCAGGATCAGGAAGGGTTGCGGTGTGCCGAACAGCGGGCTGATGTCGCGCACGGGGCGGATGTCAACCTGTGAGCCGGGGAGGAAGGCAACGGCGCCGTTAAGGTCAACCGTGAAGCCGCCTTTAACTCTACCGAAGATCGTGCCGGTAACGCGCTCGTTTGCTTTGTGTTGTTTTTCGAGAAGAACCCAAGATTCTTCACGGCGGGCTTTTTCACGGGACAGGACAGCTTCGCCGTCCTTGTTTTCCATGCGCTCGACATAAACTTCGACTTTGTCGCCCATTTTCACTTCGGACTTCACGCCATTGGGCGAGAATTCGCGGAGCGAAATGCGGCCTTCGGATTTCAGGCCGACGTCGAGGGTGACGAACTCGTCGTCGATGCCGACGACGGTGCCTTCAACAACGGAACCTTCGAAGGACTTGACGCCCTTGAAGCTTTCATCGAGAAGCGATTCAAACGAAAAGCTTTCGCCGGTGATGTCTTTCACCGAAACATCATTGAGAATTTTAGGGGAGATTTTCTGGGCAGATGATTTTGCCATTGTAGTGCTCGCTTTCAACAGGCGGGATTGTTGCCCCGTAAAACATCGTGATGATGCCTGTCTTGGAAATACGGACGAAGGCTGCCATGCGGCACCCGGGCCTTTTGTCCGTTATAGGGGCGAAAATAGGGGTTTTGGGGCCATAGAGTCAAGGAAAAGGCGGCTAGAAGCCGCCCTTACGCCTTATAAACATGGTTATTTTAAGCCTTAGGGCCCTGATGCTTCGTTTTAGGCGCTGCACCCAGGTTGTCGTTGTTCTCAGCAAGAAAGCTGGCGCGGATCACGCCGATCGCTTCCTCCAGCGTCTGGGACGCGTTCAGGTGGGTGGTATCAAGCGTATACGCTTCCTTGGCAACCGTGGTCGGCGCAATGGCGCGGGTGGAATCGCGGGTATCGCGGGCGGTCAGGTCAGCCAGCACCTTGTCATAGGTCAGGCCCGGCTTTTCAGCCTTCAGTTCCTCAAATCTACGACGGGCGCGCTCTTCCGGCGAGGCGGTGACGAAGAATTTGATATCTGCTTCAGGGCAGACGACGGTGCCGATATCGCGGCCGTCCAGAACGGCGCCGCCCACATAACCCGGGGGGTTTGCAGCGAAATCACGCTGGTAATCCAGCAAAGCCTGGCGCACTTCAGGGATGGCAGCGACTTTAGACGCGCCTTCGGAAACTTCAGGGGTGCGCAGGGCAGGGTTTGCCAGCAATTCAGGGGTCAGGTTGCGGAGGATGATTTGCAGCGCAGGCTGTACGTCCTGCAGCTTGGCGGGGTCGCCGCCGATTTCGAGGGTTGCCATGGCCACCGCGCGGTAGAGCGCGCCGGTATCAAGGTAGGCATAGCCAAGGCGTTCGGCCAGTTTCTTGGCAAGGGTGCCTTTACCGGAAGCGGCAGGGCCATCGACCGCGATGACAACCTTCTTCTGGTTGGAGTCTTGAGGAACGAAATCAGTTTTTCTGAAATTGAGCACGGTCATATCCTCTACTTAGCCCCCGTATTTGTTAAATCTAAACCCGTGCGACTCTTAACACAATCTTCATTAAAAATTAACATAATTTTTACGATTAATCAATAATTACAAGGTTAACGCGTTATTATGTACAGTCGATATAGAGCGTTTTTGGTTGAGTCAATAATGCGCTTAACCTTTGATATTGCTGAATAATTTATATCAATTAAGAGCGATTCGCATGAAGAAGGGTGTACGCAAAATTTATTGACATAACATTAGGAGGAGATTAAAAGGAGCCCCGTCAGGAGCACTCCGATGTTTCACGTTACCGCCACACCCCAAACCGATTCCCGCAGCCTCTATACCGAGGTGAAGCGGGAGATTCTGCGCGGGCAGGCCGACGCCGGCGACATCCTGCAATTCCTCGCCGCCAGGGAAGTGGACGTGCGCTTCACCCGCCCCGCCAGCCTGTCGAAAACTTTCAACACGGCGGGTGATGCAGGCTCCCTCTCCATCATGGACAACAGCATCTTCCTCGACGCCCGCAAAACCATTCCGCAACTGGCGGATGATCTGGCGCGCCGCACCCGCGTGATGATGAATGCAAAAGCGCCGAACGCGCTGGAGCGTGCGCTCCACGACCGCGCCGGCATTACCTTCGGCCGCATTATGCGGCTGGAACAGCGCGACGGGTTTTAAAATTTAAGCTGTGGCGATATGCGCCCCAAGACCATTCAGCAATTCCTGAAAATTCGGGAAGCTGGTGGCCATGGTTTCGGCGTCATCCACGGCGACGGGGCTTTGCGCGGCAAGGCCCATGACAAGGAAGCTCATGGCGATGCGGTGGTCAAGGTTGGTGGCCACGGTGCAGCCGCCGGGCACTTTTCCGCCGGTGCCATGCACGGTCAAATCATCCTCGCCCATTTCGGCAACGATGCCGGCGAGCGTCAAGCCCTTGGCAATCGCCAGCAGGCGGTCGCTTTCCTTGACGCGCAATTCCGCAAGGTCGGACATATAGGTTTTGCCTTCAGCAAAGCTGGCGGCGACGGACAAAATCGGGAATTCATCAATCATCGATGGCACGCGCGCGGGCGGCACGGTCACGCCCTTCAAACGGCTGGAGCGCGCACGGATATCCGCCACTTCCTCGCCCGATTTTTCGCGGCGGTTTTCAAAGGTAATATCAGCGCCCATTTCAATCAGCGTGTCGTACAGGCCGGTGCGCGATGTGTTGATCAGCACATTCGGAATCAGCACATCGGAATCTGGCGTGATCAGCGCGGCCACGGTCAGGAAAGCGGCGGAGCTGGGGTCGGACGGCACGGTAATCTGCCCGCCATTAAGCGTCGGGAAACCCTCAAGCCGGATAACGGCGCTGCCATCCGGCAATGTTTCGGTTTTAATGTCGGCACCAAAAAAGCGCAACATGCGCTCTGTATGGTCGCGGGTCGGCTTTGGTTCAATCACCGTCGTCACGCCTTCGGCATGCAGTCCCGCCAGCAGAATGGCGGATTTCACCTGCGCCGAGGCGACGGGCAGCGTGTATTCGATCGGCCGCAGGCTGGCGGAGCCGATAATTTTTATCGGCATTTTGTCGCTCGCCGATTCAAACTGCACACCCATTTGCGCCAGAGGTTTAATCACGCGGCCCATGGGTCGCTTCTCCAGCGATTCATCGCCCGTAAAAGTCGCATGCAGCGCGTAGCCACCAATCAAGCCCATCAGCAAGCGGGCAGAAGTGCCGCTGTTGCCAAGGTAAACTGTGCTGCGCGGTGTCTTCAGCGGGTTCGCGCCAATGCCGGTAATGCGCCAGATGCCGTTTTCATCCTCCGGCTCTACAATCGTCACGCCCATGGCCACCAGCGCCTTGGCGGTGCGCAGAACGTCTTCCCCCTCCAGCAGGCCGGTGACAATCGTTTCACCCGCGCCAAGCGCGCCAAACATCAGCGAGCGATGGGAAATTGATTTATCCCCCGGCACGCGCGCGACGCCTTTAAGGGATTTGCAGGGATGAGAGGTGAGGCCGGTCATGGGAAATACCTATGTTTTCAGGTATTTTGAGAATAGCGAAAAATGGCCGTGAAAGCCATTTAAGAAATTTTCTTTTCTTCCGCGGGCACAACCTTCAAGGACTGCTTCTTCAGCCATTCCTTGTTGTAGTTGATGATATAGGCTTCCAGCTTCTCGGCGTTGATGGGCTTGGTGTATTTAAAGCCCTGCACTTCGTCGCAGCCTTCTTCTTTCAGGAAGTTTTCATGCTCGTTGGTTTCGACGCCCTCGGCGATGACTTTCAGGTTAAGTGAGTGGCCAAGGTTGATGATAGTCTTGGTGATCATGCGGTCATCGGGGTTGACGAGCGCGTTGCGGATAAACGACTGGTCAATTTTGAGACGGTCGATGGGGAACTGGCGCAGGTAGGAAAGGGAGCTGTAACCCGTGCCGAAGTCGTCAACCGCCAGCTCCACGCCCTGACGGTGCAGCTGCTGCAGAATGTCGATGGTGGTCGCCATGTTTTCCATGAAGACGGATTCAGTGACTTCAAGCTCGAGGTATTTGGGGTCGAGCTTGGTTTCCTTCAAGACATCTGCGACCAGCGCAACAATGTCAGCCTTGTGGAACTGCACGCCCGAAATGTTGACGGCAATGCGGAAGGGCGGAATGCCCATTTCCTGCC
>JBBQWK010000013.1:0-13248 GCA_038210695.1 Alphaproteobacteria bacterium | reverse complement strand
GACCGTTTCGCCCCCCGGCGACAGCGACCTAGACCTGACCGGACTGCACGTTACCGCAACGCAGACGGACGGCACCTATTCGTCGACGACGAACGGCACCGAAAACGTCTTCGTTGACGCGGTTGTCGATGCGATCACTGTGTCCGCGCATGACACCACCGGCAAGGAAGGCACGCCCATCGCGCTCTCCATCACCGTTGGCGCCAGCCACGATACCGACGGCTCGGAGACAGTGACGAAAGTCCTCATCTCCGGCGTTCCGACGGGCGGCACGCTGAACCACGGCACGCTGCAGACGAACGGCGACTGGCTGCTCACCAAGGCTGACCTCACGGGTCTCACCATGACCCCGCCGTCCACCTACATGGGCAACGTCGACCTCACAATTAAAGTGACCGAGCAGGAAAACCACCTCGGCGGTTCCGAGAACGACTACAGCGACAACACCTACGTTGCGACCACGCATCTCGGCGTTGACGTTTACTGCGATCCGCATCCGCCGACACTCTGCGTCTTTGACGTCTGGGTGAAGGAAGACAAATCGGTTGCGCTGAACGTTCAGGCAACGCTGGATCACCCGCATCCGGGCGAGCACCTCGTCGTCACCATCTCGGGTTTCCAGCCCGGCTGGACGGTCGATACAACGACCTCCGGCGGTACCTATGATGCGGCGCACGGCACCTGGTCCATCACGCTGCCGAACGGCGTCAACTTCAACGGCGGTCCTACTGTTTACCCGCCGCATGACAGCGACGTAGACATGACGAACCTGCACGTTGTCGCCACCGCGACCGACGGTACGTCGTCTGCCTCCACGATCGGCGTTGAAAGCGTCTTCGTCGATGCGGTTGTCGATGCGCCGGTGCTGACCGTTCCTGCGAACGTCAACTATCTCTGGATCATCAACCAGTCGAACCCGTCGCCCCTCGCGATCGAATCGCACGTGACGGACACAGACGGCTCGGAAACGGTGACCAAGATCGTCATCAACCTCGACAACGGCTTCACCAACCCGGTGACCGGCTACAACAACCTGCATGACGCGGGCGTCTACCTGAACAAAGGCACCGAAACGGCGCCCGGCATCTGGACGATCAACGTCAACAACGGCGACACCGGCACGGCTCTCAACGGCCTCGCGCTGATGACGCAAACCAGCCAGGACTACTACTGGGCGCTGCACAACGGCCCCCACAGCGGCAACATCACGGTACAGTCGTATGTTTCCGAGACCAACCTCCACGGTCTCGAGAACGACTACAGCGACAACAATGCCGTGGTAACGCAGAACATCTGCTACACCTTCTCGGTGTCGCCGCTGATCCTCGACCTGAACGGTGACGGCTTCAACCTTGTCGACCAGTCGGCAGGGGTGCGCTTTGACATGACCAACGACGGCCTCTCGGACGCAACGTCCTGGGTCGGCGCGAACGACGGCCTGCTGGCGATTGACACCAACCACGACGGCGTCGTCAACAACCAGTCCGAACTGTTCGGCGATAACGCGCACTCTGCAGACGGCTTCGCAAACCTCGCCGGCTACGACAGCAACCACGACGGCGTCATCAACGCGAATGATGCGGCCTTCAAGGATCTGCTGGTCTGGCAGGATACCAACCAGAACGGCGTTTCCGATGCCGGCGAGCTGCATTCGCTCTCCGATGTCGGTGTCACCTCGATCAGCCTGACGACCACTTCGGTCAACCAGACGATCGGCGACAGCACCGTGACGACGGTTTCGACCGTTACCTACGCCGACGGCCACACCGGCCAGGCGGGTGACGCATGGTTCAACGTCGCTGACGCGGCGGACCATACCGGCGCCGTCAACGTTGGCACCGCAGAAAACGACGTCATCTACGGCACCGCGAAAAACGACACGATGTCGGGCGGCGACGGTCACAACTTCCTCTTCGGCGGCGACGGCGATGATATCCTCATCGCGAACGGCGGCGTCAACGAGCTGACCGGCGGCCATGGCGGGGACACGTTCCTCATCCATGCCGGCCACGATGTCGACACTATTAAGGACTTCAACATTGCTGACGGCGACAAGCTGGACATCTCCGATGTTCTGACAAACTTCGATCCGCTCACGAGTTCTTTGCATAACTTCGTCAATGTGGTGCAAAGCGGCAACAACAGTCTGGTACAAATTGACCAGACGGGAACTGGACATGCGTTCCAAACTGTTGTCGTACTCGAGGGTGTTCACATCGATATTGACGCCTTGACAAACCACGGTAATTTGATTGCTTAAGCAAAATTAATGATGTAATCATGTGGGGCTGCAGCGGATTGCTGCAGCCCCATTTGCTCGTATAAAATTCTCATTCTTCAAGGGACTGACCGATGAACAAGTTTGCGAAATTCTGCACCGTCTCCATGCTCTGCTTCACAATGTCGACAGCGGTCTATGCCGCGAACGGCGAAGACGGCGATCTGTCCCTGACCGACGCTGTCAGCAAAGGCGTTCTGAAGAGCCCGGAATACGCGGTCGTCGCGAACAACACGCTCGCCACCAAAGAAGAACTCGCGCAGGCGAAATCGCTCTGGGCACCGAGCGTCGACTTTCTCGGCCAGACCGGCTGGGAACACACCAACTCTCCCTTCATCAGCGATAAAGACCTGTGGCGCAACTCCGCGTCCCTGTCCCTGACGCAGCTGCTGTTCGACGGTTACGGCACGCAAAGCGAAATCAAACGCCAGAAATACCGCGTTGAATCCGCCGCCAACCGCACCGGCGAAGTCGCCGAATTCGTCGGCCTCGATATCGTGCAGGCGTACCTTGAAGTTCTGCGCCAGCGCGACCTGCTCGCGATCGCGCGCGCCAACGTTGAAGACCACAACAAAATTCTCGGCACCATCCAGACCGGCGCCAACGCAGGCACCGTGACCGAAGGTGACGTCAGCCAGGCAGATGCCCGTCTCGCGCTTGCCCGTGCAACTGTTTCTTCCACCGAAGAAGCGCTGCGCAACGCAGAATCCCTGTTCATCCAGAAAGTCGGCGATACGCCCGGCGACATGGCTTTCCCCGCCATCCCGCGCGACAAGCTTCCGGCCACGGTTGATGACGCTGTCCGTCAGGCTGTGACGCAGAGCCCGACGCTCGCCGTTTTCGAATCCGATGTCAAAGTTGCCAAAGCCGAATACGAAGGCTCGGGCTCCACGCTCTATCCGCGCGTTGAAATTCAGGCGAACGCCTCGCTTGGTCACGACCTCGACGGTATCGAAGGTCACGACGACCGCGAATCCGTTCTCGGCGTCATGCGCTGGAACCTGTACCGCGGCGGCGCCGACAACGAACGCCAGCGCGAATTCATGTATCGCCACGCGCAGACCAAAGAGCGTCGCTCGCAGGCTGCCCGTCAGGTCGAAAAAGATATGCGCGACACCTGGGCCGGCATGATCTCCTCCTCGGAGCGTGCTGCACAGTTCCTCGGCCAGGCCGCGGCGAACGAGAAAGTCGTCAACGTCTATCTCGACCAGTTCAGCCTCGACCGCCGCACCCTGCTCGACGTGCTTGACTCGCAGAACGAACTTTTCGTTTCGCGCTCCTCGCACATCAATGCGCTCTATACCGAAATGTTCGCCGTCTACCGCGTGCTGGCCCTCAAGGGCGAGCTGCTCGGCAGCATGGGCATTCCGCGTCCGCGCGAAAGCAAGTTCGTCGTCGCGAAATAATTTAACCGTGACGGTTCGCTAGACGGGGCAGCATCTTTCAACCGGCAGCAACCTTAGCGTGGATTACTCGTGTCTGATGACGGTCAAAAAGTAACAGTCAACGTCACTCAAGCCGGCCAGCAAGGCCAAGGCGGACAAGGCCAAGGTGGACCGGGCGGTACGGGTTCGTCCTGGCCGCTGGAAGCCGAGCGCGTATCGCTCGACGATCCGCTCATGGAATGCCTTGCCATCATCGCCGCTGAAAACGGCCGCCGCACCACGGCTGCCGCGCTTTCCGCGGGCCTGCCCATCCACGGCAAGCAAATGGCATCCCCCGCCGCCTTCGTGCGCGCAGCGGACCGCATCAGCATGACGGCGCGTATGGTGCGCCGCCCCCTGAAGGACCTCGCCGAAAGCCCGAACCTGCCGGCTATTCTGGTCCTCAAGAATAACCACGCCTGCATCCTGCGCGGCCGCAACAAAAACGGCATCGAATGCACCTTCCCGGAAACGCCGGATTCGCCTGTCACACTTTCCCTCGCCGAACTGCAGTCGCGCTATAATGACTATGCCTTCTTCGTCCGCGCACGCGCGCTGAACGATGGCCGCAGCGGCCCCATCACGATTGATACTGACGCCAGCTGGTTCTGGGGCGCGATCTGGCGCAACAAGAACATCTATTACGAAGTTATGCTCGCGGCGGTGATGATTAACATCCTCGCCATCGCCAGCCCGCTCTTCACCATGAACGTCTACGACCGCGTTGTGCCCAACGCCGCCTTCCCGACGCTGTGGTTCTTGGCCGGTGGCGTGATCGTTGCCTATCTTTTCGACTTCACGCTGAAGAACCTGCGCTCCCATTTCGTCGATACCGCCGGCCGCAAGGCGGACAACGTTATTTCCGCACGCATTTTCGAGCAGATGCTGGCCATGAAAATGGCGGCGCGCCCGCCGTCTGTCGGCGTCCACGCCTCGAACTTGAGAGAATTCGAAACACTACGCGACTTCTTTACCTCCGCCACCATCGTCGCCGTCATCGACTTCCCGTTTATTATCTTCTTCATCGCACTGATTTTCCTCATCGCAGGGCCGGTCGCTATTATTCCGCTGTGCCTCGTGCCGCTGGTCATGGGCGTCGGCGTTATGCTGCAGCGTCCGCTGGACCGCACGATCAAGGAAAGCATGCGCGAGGGCGCGCATAAATCCGGTCTTATTTTCGAAACTCTTTCAGGTCTCGAGACAATCAAGGTGCAGGCGGCCGAAGGCCACATCCAGCGCAAATGGGAAGAGGCGACCGAGCAGTCGTCCCGCACAGCGGTCAAGGCGCGTTCGGTTTCCAGCTTTGGGGTCAACTTCGCGATTTTCGCCGCCAACTTGTGCTCCGTCTTCATGGTTATCTACGGCACTTACCTGATTGCCGACAAGCAGATCACCATGGGCGCGCTCATCGCTTCTGTCCTTCTCTCAGGCCGCGCTATGGCGCCGCTCGCCTCCGTCGCCGGCATTCTCACCAAATACAGCCAGTCCAAGGAATCTCTCGAGCGCCTCAACGAACTGATGCGCGCGCCGGTGGAGCGTCCCCTTGGCCAGGTCTTTATTTCCATGCCCGTCATGGCCGGAAAAATCGACTTCCGCGATGTCGAATTCCGCTACCCCAACCAAAAGACGCCGGCGCTCCGTAACATCAACTTCACCGTTGGCGCAGGCGAACACGTCGGCATCATCGGCGCTGTCGGCTCCGGCAAGACGACGATCGAGCGCCTTATTTTGAACCTCTACCAGCCCTCGGGCGGTTCCGTGCAGGTGGATGGCGTTGACGTTCGCCAGCTTGACCCTGCGGATCTGCGCCGCAACATTGGGGTTGTGCAGCAAACGCCCTACCTGTTCTTCGGCTCGGTGCGTGAAAACATTACACTCGGCCATGAATCGGTGCCGGACTCATCTGTGCTGCGCGCCGCCGAAATGGCGGGAGTCATGGACTTCCTGCGTGATTCCGAAGCCGGCCTCGATACGCAAGTGGGCGAGCGCGGCGACAACCTTTCCGGGGGCCAGCGTCAGGCCATCGCCATTGCGCGCGCGCTGCTCTACGATCCGCCCATCCTCCTGCTAGATGAACCGACCGCGTCTATCGACCCGGGTTCGGAGCGCCGCCTGTACACGCACCTGAAACAGATGATCCGCGGCAAGACGATTTTGCTGGTGACGCATAAAAGCGCCGTCCTCGGCCTTGTCGACAAGCTGATCCTTATGGACCGCGGTCGTATTGTGGCAGCGGGCCCGCGTGATGAAGTCATCCAGAAACTGCAGGCTGGCGCCTATCGGGCTGCCGGTGCCGGAGGCGCTCCCAATGAGTGACAATACCGACAAGCCGATTGAAGGCAGCGACCCGAACGCTGCTAAAATTGCCAAGGAAAATCCTGCTCCCGGCGCACTGCAAACGCCGCCGCAGGAAAAGAAAGCCGGCGGCGCGAAGCCCGGCGTCAAGCCCGGTTCGGCCGGCAAAAAAATTGACATGGACGAGTTTGATCTCCGCAAGCTCGACCTCACCCGCAAATACGACGATGATTTCTCTCCCGCCGACGGCGTGCCGTGGCGCGACCACCTGCTGCTGTACACCATTTCCGGCCTGCTGCTGCTTTTCCTCGTCTGGGCGAACGTTGCAACCCTGGATGAAGTCTCCCGCGGCGATGGGCGCGTTATTCCGTCCTCCGAAGTTCAGGCCATCCAGAACCTTGAAGGCGGCATCCTCGAGCAGATTTATGTGGAGGAGGGCGCTGAAGTCAAAGTCGGGCAGGTGATTTTGCGCATGCGCAATATTCAGGCGAAATCGGACTTCGACGCATCGACGCAGAAGTACCTCGGCCTTGTGGCCACCATCACGCGCCTGCAGGCCGAAAGCCAGGGCACGCCGCTCGTCTTCTCCGACGAGCTTAAGAAGGGCGTTCCTGAATCCGTCAGCGCGGAGCAGAACGCCTATGACGCCAACAAACATCAGGTTGACAACCAAGCCACCGTTTTCCGCGACCAGCTGAGCCAGAAGGAACAGGAAGTCAACGAGCTGCAGCGCCGCATCTCCGACACCTCCAGCGTCCTCAGCCTCGCGAATGATGAAAAGAACATGATCGAGCCCATGGTTGCCAAGGGTGCCGCCAACAAAAAAGAACTGCTGGAAGTGCGCCAGCGCATCGCTTCGCAATCTGCGGAGCTGAACGGCCTGCGCCTTGCTCTGCCGCGCTCGCAGTCGGCGGTGAAGGAAGTAAGAAGCCGGCTTGATTCCATGGGTTCCGATTTCCGCGCGCAGGCGCAGAAGGAACTCGCCGAAAAAACCATCGAGATGAACACGATCAAGCAGACACTTGGCGCGTACAAGGACAAGAGCGAGCGGACGGAGATCAAGTCTCCCGTACACGGCACCGTCAAGGACCTGAAAGTGACGACCGTCGGCGGCGTTGTGAAACCCGGTGAAACGATCATGGAGATTGTGCCGCTGGAAGACGAGCTGATTGTGGAAGCCCGCATCAAGCCCTCCGACATCGCTTTCATCCACACCGGCCAGAAAGCCATTGTGCGCCTGACCGCCTTCGACTTCGGCATCTACGGCTCCCTCGAAGGCAAGGTGACGGAAGTCAGCCCGGACAGCATCACCAACGACAAGGGTGAAAGCTTCTACCGCGTGCGCGTGAAGACGGACGAAACCCAAGTGAAGCGCGCCGGCAAAACGCTCGACGTGATGCCCGGCATGCAGGCAACGGTGGATATTGTGACTGGCGAGAAGACGGTCATGAAATACATCCTCAAGCCCTTTACCAAGGCGGCGCAGACCGCGCTGCGGGAAAGATAATTTCTCCCTTTGGGCGGGTCTTATAGGCACTCTTCAAAAGATTGACCGGTTATGTAAATTTAGCTATACTGCCTGCATCGGTATATTGCAGGAGGTAGCGTCGTGGAATTCAAAGAAGAAAACTTCGCCATTTACCAGCTGCTGGTGAAAACCAATCTACCGGGCGTCGATCAGGTAAAGGCGGATTTTGCAGCCGCCAAGAATGGTGGCGATGAAGAGAAATATCAGTTCGCCATGGGCATCTACACAGTCGCCGCCGCGCCGGGTCTGGAGAAAGCCCTGCCGGCCCTCACCGATGCAATTAAAGCGTCAACGCTGGAGCAAGCGTTCCTGATATTTGAAGATACCGGCAGCCGCAACCACGCCGGCGGCGCGTTGATGTCCGCATGGTGCAAGGCCAATGGCATTGGCTGCATTCTTGACCGCAGCGCCGCCAAAACATGGCTTGATAAGGCAGACGAAATTTCGGGCAAGACGGATTTCAGCCGTCAGCTGCGCCAGTCGATTTCGACGGTCAAAATTGCCTTTGCCCCTAAAGCGCCGAAAAATTCATAACTTTTGTTGCGTTGCAGCATAAGAATCATTATCATCAACTCCCGTGTTCATTTTTAAATGCGGGAGATTCTCAACATGATCGCAGCTGACGTTGCCTGGATGACAATGGCCACCGCCCTTGTTCTGCTGATGACACCGGGCGTTGCCTTTTTTTACGGCGGCATGGTCAGCCAGCGCAACGCGGTCTCCACCAAATTTCAAAGTTATGTGTCGATCGGCATCGTCGGGCTGCTCTGGGCAATCTGCGGTTACAGCCTCGTTTTTTCCGGTGATAATTTCGGCGTTATCGGTGACTTGAAATACTTCATGCTCGGCGGCGTCGGGACGGAGCCGAACCCCGCCTATGGCCCCACCATCCCGCATATTTTATTCATGCTGTTTCAGGCGACCTTCGCTATCATCACGCCCGCGCTGATCACCGGCGCGGTGGCGGAGCGCATCCGCTTCAAGGCGTGGCTGGTCATCATGGCCTTGTGGTCGCTGTTTGTGTATGTGCCTGTGGCGCATTGGGTCTGGGGTCCCGGCGGCTGGATCGTGAAAATGGGCGGGCTTGATTTTGCGGGCGGCCTCGTCGTGCATATGACCTCGGGCTATGCGGCTTTAGTTGCTGCGCTGATTGTGGGCCCCCGCGTCAACTTCAAGCCATCCGAAAATAACGGCTTCTCCGCGCCCATGGTGCTGCTTGGCACAGCCTTCCTGTGGTTTGGCTGGTTTGGTTTCAATGCGGGCTCCGCCCTTTCCGCCGGCGCGCTCACCGCGCTCGCCGCGGGCACAACCTTTTTTGCGGCAGCAACCGCCATGACGGTATGGATGCTGTGTGACTGGTATGTGCATGGCCGCCCGACAGCCGTTGGCGCGGCGGTCGGCGCTGTTGCAGGTCTCGTCGCCATTACGCCTGCGGCAGGTTATGTGACGTTGCAGGCCGCCATCATCATCGGCGCCATAACGGCTGTCGCCTGCAACTTCGCAACACGACTTGTGAAGCAACGCCTTAAAACGGACGATACGGTAGATGTTTTCGCCTGCCACGGCGTTGGCGGTACCATCGGCACTATTTTAACGGCGATCTTCGCCACCAAAACCGTCAACCCCGCGGGCGCAGACGGCGTGCTTGCCGGTAGCTGGGATTTGCTCCGCGCGAACCTTACAGGCGCTGCAGCAGTTGTCGCCTACACCATGATCATGACCTATATTGTGCTGAAGGTTGTTGGCATCTTCATGGATATCCGCGTGACGCCGGAAGATGAAGAAGCCGGCCTCGATGCCAGTCAGCACGGCGAGAAGGCGTTTATTTTTTAAACAGAAAGCTGACTTAAAAAATACCTATATGATAGCGGGCAATTTTTATTTTTTACGATATTTGCGCCAAAGCTCGAATCCTCCTTGTATTAATATTGGCGCAATTAAAAGAATAGCCACATCGATGGCAAGTTTTGGGTAGCTAAAAATTGTTAACTGGCAAGGATTGATACAGTAGCCTCCTATGTAGCCGAAGCGAAGAGGAAAGCCAACTAGGAAACCAAAGTCTTGTTTGATCGAATAGCTTGATGGGTAACGCCAGCAAAAGGCGATAAGAAGAAAACTTATTCCGAATGGTAGAATACGTTTAAATTTCCCCATCCCTCAAAGCGCTTTCGCCAGCTCCGGCAATGCGACAAATAAATCCTGCACAAGCCCGTAATCGGCAACCTGGAAGATCGGTGCTTCGGCATCCTTGTTGATGGCGACGATGACTTTGGAATCTTTCATGCCGGCAAGGTGCTGGATGGCACCGGAAATGCCGACAGCGATGTAAAGATCAGGTGCAACCACTTTACCCGTCTGGCCGACCTGATAGTCGTTCGGCACGAAACCGGCATCCACCGCCGCGCGCGAGGCGCCGACAGCGGCGCCCAGCTTGTCGGCCACGGCGTCAATCAGTTTAAAGTTATCGCCATTGCCCATGCCGCGGCCGCCGGATACGACGATGCGTGCGGCAGTCAGCTCCGGCCGTTCCGATTTTGTGAGCTCTTGCGACACGAAGGTGGTCAGGCCAAGGTCACCCACGCCGGCAATTTTTTCAACAGCGGCGCTGCCGCCAGTGGCGGCGGTAGGGTCGAAGGCGGTGATGCGCACCGTCATGACTTTAATTTTGTCTTTCGATTGCACGGTGGCGAAAGCGTTACCGGCGTAAATCGGACGGGTGAACGTATCGGCACTGACAACCGCGCTGATGTCGGTCAGGGGCTGCACATCCAGCAGCGCGCCAACGCGCGGCAGCATGTTTTTGCCACCGGTTGTCGCGGGGGCAAGGATATGCGTGTAGGCCGCGCCGACTTTGGCGACAAGTGCGGCGGTATTTTCCGCCAGCTGGTGACCATAGGCGGCATCATCTGCCAGCAGTACTTTTTTGACGCCGGTAATTTTCGCGGCGGCGTCGGCCACGGCTTGGCAGCCTTGGCCTGCGACCAGAATATCCACATCACCCAGCAGCAAAGCCGCCGTCATGGCGTTCAGCGTGGCGGGCTTTAAAGTCTGGTTATCGTGTTCGGCGAGGAGAAGGACAGCCATGATCAGATCACCTTTGCTTCATTTTTAAGTTTGCTGATAAGTTCAGCAACGTCTTTCACTTTAATGCCTGCTTTGCGTGTTGCAGGTTCGATCACCTTCAAAACGGTCAGGCGCGGCGCAGCATCAACGCCAAGGTCGGCGGGTGTCATGGTAACGAGCGGCTTTTGCTTGGCCTTCATGATGTTTGGCAGGGAAGCATAGCGCGGCTCGTTCAGGCGCAGATCGGTCGTGACAATGCCGGGAATTTTCAAGGCCAGCGTTTCAAGGCCGCCATCAATTTCGCGCGTGACGCTGAGGCCATCGCCGGTTTTTTCGATCTTGGAGGCGAAAGTCGCCTGACCCCAGCCGAGCAGGGCGGAAAGCATTTGCCCTGTCTGGTTGTTGTCGCCGTCAATCGACTGCTTGCCGAGGATGACAAGTTCCGGCGTTTCCTTTTTCACCAGCGCCTGCAGGATTTTGGCGACGCCGAGCGGCTCGACATTTTCAGCGATGACAAGAATGGCGCGGTCCGCCCCCATGGCAAGCGCGGTGCGCAGCGTTTCCTGCGCCTGCGCGGGGCCGACGGAGACAACGATGATTTCGGTGACGATGCCTTTTTCCTTCATGCGCACCGCTTCCTCGACCGCGATTTCGCAGAAGGGGTTCATCGACATTTTGACGTTGGCGAGCTCGACGCCGGTATGGTCGCTTTTCACGCGGACCTTGACGTTGTAGTCGACGACGCGCTTGACGGGCACAAGAATTTTCATATCAATCTCCGGCATATATCCAAAATAGTCAGGGCTCCAAGTCTATATCAGACGAGGAGCCCTGTGAATACTTAGAACAAAGAAGGCTTATTTCTTGTCGTCAGGAGCAGCATCTTTTACTGCGCCGTTCGCAGCGCCGCCGTCAGCCGGCTTTTCCGGTTTGTCGGCATCAGCTGCGACTTGCATTTTGATGATCTTGTCGGGGTTCGCGGGCGGCTCGCCGCGGGTGATAGCATCAACGTATTCCATGCCGGAGGTCACTTCGCCCCAGACGGTGTACTGGCCGTCAAGGCTGCCGCCGTCTGCGAACATGATGAAGAACTGGCTGTCTGCGCTGTTGGGGTCCGTCGCGCGTGCCATGCCGACCGTGCCGCGCGCAAAGTGCGTCGGCGTGAATTCGGCGTTGATGTTCTGGCCGGAGCCGCTGGTGCCTGTGCCGGTCGGGTCGCCCGTCTGCGCCATAAAGCCTTCGATCACGCGGTGGAAGACGAGACCGTCATAGAAGCCCTTGCGTGTCAGTTCCTTGATGCGTGCGACGTGGTTGGGCGCGAGATCAGGGCGCAGCTTGATGATGACCTTGCCGCCCTTGAGCGTCAGGTAAATCGTGTTTTCGGGGTCCATGGCATCGGCCTTGGCGACGGAAATGCCGAGGCAGAAGACCATCAGCAGGGAGAGCAGAAGCTGTTTCATTAAAGTTTCCTTTTAAGGGTTGGTGAATGCTTAGGCGTCGAGGGAGAATTTGACGATTTTGTCGGGCGATTTCGGCGGCTCGCCCTTGGCGACCTTGTCGACATGTTCCATGCCTTCTGTCACTTGGCCCCAGACGGTGTATTCGCCGTCAAGGTGCGGTGTTTCGCCGAAGGTGATGAAGAACTGCGTATCGCCGCTGTTCGGGTCCATGGCGCGCGCCATGCCGAGCGTGCCGCGCTTGAAGGGCGTGTCGCTGAATTCCGCAGGCAATTTTTTGCCGGAGCCGCCAAAGCCTGTGCCCTCGGGGCAGCCGGTCTGCGCCATAAAGCCGGGGATGACGCGATGGAATTTAAGGCCGTCGTAGTAGCCTTGCTTGATCAGTTCTTTGATGCGCGCCACGTGCTTCGGCGCGATATCCGGACGCAGCTCGATCGTGACTTTGCCGTCCTTCAGCTCAAGGTAGGCGGTGTTGTCTTTGTCAGCCATGGTTCCTCCATAAAATTGTCGCTTATGCTGAACGAGCTTGCGGCGATAATCAAGCGTCTTCGGGCATTTTAGCCTAGAAGTATTCGGGGTAATCCTTTTCCGCGCGCGCTTTCAGCTGGGTTATTTTCTGCACGGTATTCAGGTCGGGCTTCAGGCGCACGGCATTCTCCCAGGCGGTCCAGGCGAAAAGCCCGTCGCCGCCGTCAAAATGCGCATCGCCAAGGTCGGCATAAGCGGTGGCCAGCCAGGGGTTGACGGTCACGGCATTGGCATCCATGAGCACGCTAAGCGCAAAGCGCGATTCATCCGGATGCGCGTTGATGGCGGGGTTGGTCAGTTCCGAGCGGATATTGCGGGCGCGATAGATATCGGCAAAATAACCATAATCCGGCGCGTTCTTTTTGGCGGTTTTCAATGTCTCGTCGGCACCCAGAATATCTTCCTTGGTCGTCTGCGTATGGCTGACAGCCAGCAACACCTTTTGCGTTTCAAGGTTGTTGGTGGCGCGAAGGACGGAGTCGGTCAAAACTTTCTGCGTATCCGTTTCGGCCTTCGGCAATGCCGCCACCATTTCCGATAGCGCCAGCGTCGCGCGCAACGTATCACCCTGCGCAAGGAAGGCCTTGATTTTTTCAGCATAGTTCAGGGCCGTTGGGCCGGGCTGCATACTTGTGACGAAGGCAGCATTGACATCCGCATCGTCACTATACGCAA
>JBBQWK010000012.1:0-13342 GCA_038210695.1 Alphaproteobacteria bacterium | reverse complement strand
CTGGGCATGACGGTATCGCCGGATTTCGGCGGCTCGGGCCTTGGCTATATCGAGCACATTATTGCGATGGAAGAAATCAGCCGTGCGTCGGCATCTGTCGGCCTTTCCTACGGCGCTTTCTCAAACCTTTGCGTAAACCAGATTTCGCTGAACGGTACGGAAGCGCAGAAAAAGAAATACCTGCCGGATCTTTGCGCCGGCACCAAGATTGGCGCGCTCGCAATGTCGGAACCCGGTGCAGGCTCGGACGTCGTGTCAATGAAGCTGAAGGCAGAGAAAAAGGGCGACCGTTACGTTTTGAACGGCAACAAAATGTGGATCACCAACGGCCCCGACGCGCATACGCTGGTCGTCTATGCGAAAACCGACCCTGCCGCCAACGCCAAAGGCATCACCGCCTTTATCATCGAGCGCGGCTTTAAAGGTTTTTCAACCGCGCAGAAGCTGGACAAGCTGGGCATGCGTGGCTCCAACACCTGCGAGCTGGTGTTTCAGGATTGCGAAGTGCCGGAAGAAAACGTGCTCGGCCAGATTGGCAAGGGCGTGAATGTGCTGATGAGCGGCCTTGATTACGAACGCGCTGTATTGTCCGGCGGACCCCTTGGCATTATGCAGGCCTGCATGGATGTTGTGCTGCCCTACCTGCATGAACGTAAACAATTTGGCCAGAGCATCGGCGAATTCCAGCTGATGCAGGGTAAGGTTGCCGATATGTATGTGGCGCTGAACACGGCCCGCGCCTATGTGTATGCCGTCGGCAAGGCCTGCGACCGCAAAGAAATTACCCGTAAAGACGCTGCCGGCGCGATTTTGTATTCGGCCGAGAAAGCCACTTGGATGGCGCTTGAAGCGATCCAGACCCTTGGCGGCAACGGCTATATCAACGACTACCCCACCGGCCGCTTGCTGCGCGATGCGAAACTGTATGAAATCGGCGCCGGCACATCGGAAATCCGCCGCATGCTGATTGGCCGCGAATTGTTCAAGGAAACGATGTAATTAGAAACGGCGCGGCTTGGGCGCTTTTTCGACCGTGGCGGCCTTGAATTCGCCAACGCTGGCGGGCTTGTCCTGCCGTGCCGCGTCGGCCAGGAACTTGCTGACCGGGTTATAAGCCGTGCCCGGCGGGTTCATGTAAAAGTCTTCCTTCATGTAGATGCTGTTCGCACGCATGAGGATATCTTCGCGTTTTTTCTGGTACTGCTCTTCCGAATAGTTGCCGGCGTTTGCGACGGTGGTGTCGATGATGCGGAGCAGTTGCTGTTCTTCCTGCGGCAGGTTGCGGCGGAAGGCATGCGCCAGCGCGCGGACGGAAACGCCGTCCATAAATTCTTGTTTGTAAATTTCCGCCAGTTGTTTTGACGGCGTGAATGTCTGGGGCTCGGCTGTTTGCTCCAGATGCTTTTTGAAATCATTCAAAGTGGGTGACAGCAGGAACTGCATGCGGTAGGAGCCGAAATAAACCGTCGAATAATTATCAAGGCCGTTCAGCATAAAATCGGTGAACAAGGCGCGTGCAAAATGCGCATCGTCCTTGAAGCTGTCAAAGGGCTGTTTTTGCAAAAAGGCTTTTGCATGCTGCGCGTTGGGGCCGCCTTCGCGGTTGGTGAACAAATCCTGCAGATATTCCGGGTGGCCGGATTTTGCGGCTTTGCAGGCGGCAAGCACTTCGGCGGTATAGGCATCCGCCTCCATCATCATAGACAGCATATGGCAGGTGCGGACATCTTTCAGCACACGTCCGCCGCCGGTTTCGATTTTGCCCATGTCTTCCATTTGCAGCACGTGACGGTATTCATGATAGGTCGTGCGCGCCATGGCGACGGGGTTGCCGGTGTTGAGAATTTCGACATTGACCGTTGGCTGGTCACTGGCCTTGGCGACAGCACCGAAAGCGTTTTTGATATTGCGTTTGGACAGGACATCGACGGGTATGTTGTTGCGCGCAATCGTCTCTTTCAGCTCCGCGCCGCCCGGCAGATCATCCATGCGGATAGTGATTTCTGCCTTGCGCGATTCATGGCTGCCGGTTTTGCGCTGCTGGCGGTCTTCCTGCCATTTATCAATCGCGCCAACGATGCGCGCTTTCAGCTGGTCAGTCACACTTGGTGATGTTTTGGCGTCAGGCATTGAACCCTTGGAATTATTTGCTACATGCGCATTATAGCACAAGCGCGGTTAACAGCTGCTTATTGCGAAATGACCTTAGTTATCAGGCCTTTCGCGGCGCTGCCAGTGCTTCGCGCCCCAAGGCTTCCAGCGCTTTCGCCACGATATGCGCGGCGTTGAGGCCCGCGGTATCGTACTGCTTCACCGGCGCGTCATGATCAAGGAACAGGTCCGGCAGCGTCATGGTGCGGATTTTAAGGCCGGTATCCAGCGCCCCTTTGGCTGCCAGCAGCTGCAGCACAATCGCGCCGAAACCGTTGGATGAGCCTTCTTCCAGCGTGATAACAACTTCATGGCTGCGGGCAAGGCGCAGCACCAGATCTTCGTCCAAGGGTTTCGCGAAACGCGCATCGGCGACGGTGGTCGAAAGACCCATGGCGTTCAGTTGCTCGGCGGCTTTCAAGGCTTCGGGCAGTCTGGTGCCGTAGGACAGGAGGGCGATTTTTGTGCCTTCGCGCAGAATGCGGCCCTTGCCGATGTCCAGCACGGTGCCGCGTTCCTGTAACTCAAGGCCGATGCCTTCGCCGCGCGGATAGCGGAGAGCAATGGGCCCGTTGTTATAGGCGGCCATGGTGGCGGTCATGTTTTGCAATTCAAGCTCATCCCCTGCCGCCATCAGCACCATGTTGGGCAGGCAGGCGAGATAGGCAACGTCAAACGCGCCGGCATGGGTTGCACCATCGGCACCCACAAGGCCCGCACGGTCCATGGCGAAGCGCACGGGCAGGTTTTGAATGGCGACGTCATGCACGAGCTGGTCATAGGCGCGTTGCAGAAAGGTGGAATAAATGGCGACAAAGGGTTTATAGCCTTCGGTTGCAAGGCCGGCGGCGAAGGTCACCGCATGCTGTTCGGCAATACCCACATCAAACATGCGCTCGGGGAATGTCTTCTCGAACACATCAAGCCCGGTGCCGGAGGGCATGGCGGCGGTAATGGCGATAATTTTATCATCCGCTTTTGCTTCCGCGACCAGCGCGTCGGCAAAGACTTTGGTGTAGCTGGGGGCAGCGGCTTTCGGCTTGCTCTGCGTGCCCGTCAGCACATCAAACTTGGCAACGCCGTGCATTTTATCGGCTGCGGTTTCGGCGGGCGGGTAGCCTTTGCCTTTTTTGGTGACGACATGCACAAGGAAGGGGCCTTTATGCGCGGAATCGCGCACGTTTTCCAGTACGGGCAGCAAATGATCAAGATTGTGACCATCAATGGGGCCGACATAGTAGAAACCCAGTTCTTCGAACAGTGTGCCGCCCGTAACCATGCCGCGCGCATATTCTTCCGCTCGCTGTGCCGCTTTTTGCAAGGGGGCCGGCAGTTTCTCGGAAAATTTCTTGCCGATTTCACGGAGGGTCAGGTAGGGCTTCGATGAAATGAGGCGGGAGAGATAAGCGCTCATCGCGCCGACCGGCGGCGCGATCGACATATCGTTGTCATTCAGAATAACGATCAGGCGGGAATTAAGCGCGCCGGCGTTGTTCATGGCTTCATAGGCCATGCCCGCGCTCATGGCGCCATCGCCGATCACGCAGATGATTTTATTTTCGCCGCCTTTGAGGTCACGCGCGACTGCCATGCCAAGACCAGCGGAAATCGACGTCGAGCTATGCGCAGCGCCGAAGGGATCGTATTCCGATTCCGAACGCTTGGTGAAACCGGAAAGCCCACCGCCCTGACGCAACGTGCGGATTTGCGCGCGGCGCTGCGTCAAAATTTTATGCGGATAGGCCTGATGGCCGACATCCCAGATCAGGCGATCAGCAGGCGTGTTGAAGACATAGTGAATCGCGGTCGTCAGCTCGACCACGCCAAGGCCTGCGCCAAGATGACCGCCGGTGACCGACACCGCATCAATCATCTCCGCCCGCAATTCAGCCGCCACTTGCGGCAGGTCCTTGCGGTTTACCTGGCGGAGGTCAGCGGGGATGTCGATTTTGTCGAGCAGCGGAGTCGGGGTCATGGCTTTTGAATCCTTTGATTTGTTATATGCCATAGAGTTCAAAAATGAAATGCTCGCGGGTAGAAAAAATTGCCATAAGCCGAGGTATTTCCTTGTCATATTTTGTGACGGAAATTGCGGAATTACCTCATGTTTTCAATGCATGGCGCTAATTGACTGGACAATAAATGACCGCGTTATTATACATATAGCCGACAGGTGTGCATCCCCCTAGCCGCGGCGCGTTTTTAGCCCCTTCATTCCCCGCCGGTGTTACGAGACGGAGCACAACCCGCAAAAGGGCTTTACCCAACATTTTTGAGGACGGCATTTCCGCCGCCCGCTTTGCGGAGAAAAAAAATTGAATGACACCAGCATCCAGCCAGTAACGGACCGTCAAGTAACCGAAGAACGTCTTTTCAACGTTGAAAAGTACAAACTGTTTATTCTGACAGGACAAATGCAGGACGGCACGCCCTCCGGCCTGATCCTGCGGCCTTATGACCGCATGTCGGAGCTGGATAACTGGTCGCTGCGGAAACTAGCAAAGCCGCTGGATGCCACTGCGAAAATTACTTCCGCGGTGAAAGACGGCGCGCTGGTGTTCAAGGATGAAGTGACAGGCAGCACCAGCCGCATTGCGCTGGCGGAGCTGGATGAAGAAGTCCGCGAAAAGCTGAAAGCAGGGCAGCCTGCAGACCCCTTCAAACGCCTTGCGAAAACGAACAGGCCGAAAATTACCTTAAGGCAGGCGTTTGCTGTTTCTGTTTCAGGGCTTGCACTGGCGGTTGCCGCGGCCGGTACTTACGAAGTTTCCAAGAAGTTCGAGGCGGCGGTAGAAGCCGAGCATCACATATCCGTTACGATGGCAGCGGCGCTGGAAAATATTCCCCTGACCGGTATGCGGGAGCCCGACCTTTATGACGCCGTCGGCAATAAAAAGCGCGACAGCGACCGGCTGGCATTGGAGCTGTATTATTTCAACGCCGCCGATGCTGCATTCCTGCGGCAGGTAGAAAAAGGTGATACGCGCGCCGTTGCAGCCACAATCAAGGCCGCTGACAAGGACATGCTTTTAACGACAGGCCCGCTGGCTGTTGTGACGGCCACGAAGAATGGCGATGTAGATATGCTGCGCCTGCTGCTGACGGCGGGTGCCAACGCGAACGAGGCCTATACACCCCGTGACAATTATAACGGCAGGTTCGTGCCGCTGCTGATTGCGGTGGAGCGCGGCATGCCGCAATGCGTTGACCTGCTGTTGCAGAAAGGGGCAAACCCTGACGTCCGCGAAAAGCCGTCGACGCAGACAGCCTTCATGATGGCGGCATACTCGTTCTATAACGAAAAAACCGCGCTTTCGATCATGGAAAAGCTGCGGCTTGCCGGCGCCAATCTGGCGGTGGAGATGGAGCCCGGCGGGCAGGATGCGCTGTCGCTTTCGCTGGGCAATATTGCTAAAATGACTTACGTGCTTGACCATCTTCCGGATGCCGCTGCTGCCGTCAACAAGCCCTATAAGTACTACTCCGTTTTCTACGGCGGGGTGACGACAGGGCAAAGTTTATTGTCGATGGCGATTGATCATAGCGGCTATGACATCAAGGGCGTGCCGGCTTCGATCCAGCTGCTACTGGATCGCGGCGCGGACGCCGCGGCGGCTGACCCTGAAAAATTCAATGCCATTCACCATGCCGCAGCACTGGACCAGATGGATGTGATAAAAACGCTGATGAAACGGGGCACGGATGCGCGGCTGTCGTCGCTCAACGGCCTCACGCCGCTGGATGTGGCGAATAACGCCTTCCCGCATCCGATCAACGCGCAGGCTTATTTGAAAACCCTCAAAGGCACTTCACCCAAGGTGAAGACGCTGGCGCCAGGCTAAAATTACTCCGACAGGAATTTTTGGCGCATAAAGCCAATGTATTCTTCATCGTCCTTCTCGCGCTTGACGCGCAGGAAACCCCCGACGTCTTCGACGGTGTAGTAGCGCAGCTGCTGCTTGCCATCGGTGGCGGCGGTGAAAATGACGGCGGCGACATCGCCCGCTGTTGTCTTGCGGTGTGTCTGCATAGCGCCGTAAATGCCGCCGATTTTAGCGACAAAATCATTGTAGGACGGCGGAATATCAACGCCCTTGTCCTTCACCATGCGTTCCGAAAATTTTGTCGCGGTGACGCCGCCGCTGGGCACCACCAGCTTGACGGCGATGCCTTGCGTTGCGAGTTCATAGGACAAAGCTTCCGAAAAACCCTCCAGCGCGAATTTGCTGGCGCAATAAAGCGCGTTCAGCGGCATGCCGATGATACCGGCGCGGGAGCTGATGTTGATAATGGTGGCACTGCCCTTTTCGCGCATCAGCGGCAGCAGCGCGCGGGTCACGTTCATGACACCGGTCACGTTGACGGCAAACTGCTCCTCGATTTTTTCCGCTGGCAGCGATTCAAAAACACCGAACAGGCTGAAGCCCGCGTTATTCAGCAGCACATCGATCTGGCCGAATTTTTTGATGGCGGCTTTCAGCGCCTTGGCAATGCTGTCTTCATCCCGCACGTCGAGCGTGGTGACGAGGATATTTTTGCCCTTAAGTTCGCTTCCCTTGGTGTCGCGCATGGTGGCGACGACGTTCCAGCCCTTGGCCGCAAACAGCTGCGCCGCCGCAAAGCCGATGCCGGAGGAAGCACCAGTGATGAAAATTGTTTTGGTCATGATAAAACGCCTTTTACGGCCTGGGCTTGAATAGCTGCGCCGTTTTTTCAACCGTCCAGGTAATGGGGCGGAAATACTGCCGCACCGCTTCCTTTGATTCCGCCGCAAGGTAGGTGCCGAAGGCGTTTAAATTTTCGCCGGCGGCTTTTGCTGCTGCATGGAATTTGGGGCGGAGGGCCATGATTAAACGCGGCGCTCCAGCACGTAGCGGGCAAGGTCTTTCAGCAAATCAACGCGGCCTTCATCGAAGGTGCGAAGGTGCGAGATGGCCTGGTCAACCAGCATCTGCGCGCGCTGTTTTGCCTGTTCGATACCCATGGCGGAAACGAAGGTGGATTTTTTACCATCCGCATTCACCGGCTTGCCGAGATCTTGTTCGGTCGAGGTGGCATCGAGCAGATCGTCCGTCACCTGAAAGGCGAGGCCGAGGTCATGCGCGTAGTTGCGCAAGCTTTGGCGGTGCGCCGGATTGGCTTTGCCGAGAATCGCGCCGGCTTCGCAGCAGAAGGCGATAAGCTTGCCGGTTTTCAGTCGCTGCATGCGGCTGATGGTGCCGACGTCGAATTCCTGTTTTTCGCCGATCAGGTCGAGCATCTGGCCGCCGACCATGCCATGCATGCCGATAGCGCCGGCGAGGTTGGCAATCAGCTCTACACGAACGCGGGGGTCTTCATGCGTTTCGGGATCTGCGAGAATTTCAAAAGCGAGTGTGAGCAGTGCGTCACCTGCCAGCAGTGCGGTCGCCTGATCGAAAGCTTTGTGCAGGGAGGGTTTGCCACGGCGGAGGTCAGAGTTATCCATGGCGGGCAAGTCATCGTGCGCGAGCGAATAGCAGTGGACAAATTCGGCGGCGGCGGCAACGCGGCGGGCGCGCATGGCGTCAACGCCGAAAACGCGGGCGCCTTCCATGACCATGAAGGGGCGAAGGCGTTTACCGCCGGAAAGGGCCGCATAGCGCATCGCGTCAAACAGCGGGGCTTCTGCAAGGTCGGTGGCGGGCAGCAGGTTGCCGATGGTTTTGTTGACCTTGTCACGGCAATCATCCATGGCTTGTGATAGCTTGGGTGTCGCCTCGCGGGGTGATGGTGCCATTTGTGAAATGACCCTTTGTTATGATTGGAACTTCAAGGCAATGTTATACCTGAAGTCGCATCAAAAAGTTAGGGTTTTTAAGCGGGTGTTCCCCCAAGGCTTTCAGTCGTTCAGCTTGAACGGTTCGGTTGCGGTCTTGCCGCCTTCCAGCACGGTGATCTTCTCGATCCGGCCTTGCGCTTCCTTTAAACGCGCATCGCAATACTTCTTCAGCGCCATGCCGCGTTCATAGGAATCGATGGAGGTTTTCAGATCGGCCGCGCCGGTTTCAAGGCTGCGGACGATCTTTTCCAGCTCGGTCAGGGCTTCCTCGAACGACAGTTTGTCGAGATCTGGGGCGAGCGCTTCTTTTGCCATATTGTAATTACTTTCGATCAGACAGCGCGGGCGAGGCTTTGCGAGACAGGTTCTTCCTGTTCGATATAGCCAAGGTTGATTTCAAGGGAGCCGCAGAGCATCTGGCCAAGCGTGATGTGCATTTCCTGGATGCGCGCCGTGGTGGTGGAGGGCACGTTAAGAAGAATGTCGCAAAGAGGAGCCGCCTTGCCGCCGCTCTGGCCGGTGAAGCCGACGGTGGTGATGCCCATTTCGCGGCACAGCTCCAGCGCCTTCAGCACGTTGCCGGAATTGCCGGAGGTGGTGATGCCGATGGCCATGTCGCCCTTGCGGCCCAAGGCTTCGATCTGGCGGGAGAAGACGCGGTCATAGCCGTAATCGTTGCCGATGGCGGTGATCGCCGATGTATCGGTCGCGAGCGAAAGAGCGGCGATGGCCTTGCGGTCTTTTTTGTAGCGCGCGGAAAGTTCGGTCGCTAAATGCTGCGCGTCGGCGGCGCTGCCGCCGTTGCCGAAGAAGAAGATTTTGCCGCCGGATTCGATGCAGTTGGTCGCAGCTTCGAGCAGTTTTTCAAACGGGAGAGCCAGTTGCTGGCGGGTAAGCGCCATGACGTCTTCGTGTTCGGTGAATTCGGACTGCCAGAATTTCTTGAGCTTGATACGCATCGGTTCCTTAAGGATCTCCTACTTGTTATTCCCTTGTTGCTTGTTGAAGGCAACCTGCTCCGGCGTCAAGCTGAAGCCGATGACTATCTTATAGCCATGTGCGGCATCGGGGGAAGTGACCGGAATACGGATGGTGTGCTCTTCTTTCGAGACGCCATCGGTTTTATTATCGAAATCGACTTTAGTGGAAAATGCCTGTCGCTGCAAGATTGTTTCATCCGAGCTGACGACAGCCACAAAATAGGGGAATACGGCGCTGCCAATCTCTTTGGCGCTATTTACGCGGCCCATGGGGCCTTTTGTGCCGCCAAAGTTAATTTCTAGGTCAAAAACGGCCTCTTTTCCGTCTTTAAAGGTGCAATCACCCCTGAAAACGCCAATATAGCCCGCCGCAACGAGGTCTTTGGGGCTTTTTTGGGCAGATCCGGCCTTAAAAGCGGGAAAAGCATTGGCTTCCGGCACCACACCCACCGTTGGGCAGCTGGGTGCGGCCTTCTGCACAACTTCCACATCATCCGGGTGGAAAGTGGCGTTATAGGCCTTTCGTGTCTGGGCGCAGCCTGACAGCAGGACAAGGCAGATAACAAGGCTGAGTCGTGTAATGTTGTTCATGGCGGTTCTTTCGGCAGCTGGAATTGCAGACCAGAGAATAGCCAGCTTAAGTTCTCGACTCAAGGCGCATGCGCTGTATATTTTGCAGCATGGAAACTTCTGCAAAACCGAAGCTGTTAATTCTGCTGGCAAGCCCGCGCGGCTTTTGCGCCGGTGTCGACCGCGCGATCGAGATTGTGGAGAAGTCGCTGCTGAAGTACGGCGCGCCGGTGTATGTGCGCCATGAGATTGTGCACAACAAACATGTGCTGGATGACCTCCGCGCCAAGGGGGCGATTTTCGTGAAGGAACTGCACGAGGTGCCGGAAGGCGCGCCGGTGATATTCTCCGCCCATGGCGTGCCGAAGGATGTGCCGGCGGCGGCCAAGCTACGCAATATGATTTATATCGATGCCACCTGCCCCCTTGTCAGCAAAGTCCACCGCGAGGCGGAGATGCATTACAAGGCGGGGCATAAAATCATCCTCATCGGCCACCGCGGCCACCCTGAAGTTATCGGCACCATGGGCCAGTTGCCGGAAGGCACGGTGGTGCTAGTAGAAACCGTTGCCGATTTGGCGACGCTGAATTTCACCGCCGACGATAAAATTGCCTATGTCACGCAAACCACGCTGTCGCTGGATGATACCTCGGCGATTGTGGAGGCTTTGCGCTTACGCTATCCCTCCGTCGCGGCACCGCGGAAAGAAGACATCTGCTATGCCACCACCAACCGCCAGCTGGCGGTGAAGGACATTGCGCCGCGCGCGGATGCGGTGATTGTGATCGGCTCCAAAAACTCCTCCAACTCCAACCGCCTTGTGGAAGTCGCCAAAGCCTATGGCGCGAAACGTGCGCTGCTGGCGGACAAGGCGGAGGATATTCCCTGGGACGAGCTGAAAGACATGCGCACGCTGGGCCTGACCGCCGGCGCATCCGCACCTGAAATTTTGGTGCAGCGCGTCATAGACCGCGCGCGTCAGGACTTCGATGTCGTGCTGGAAACGACAGTGGTTGCCGAAGAAACCGTCATCTTCAAAATTCCCAAAGTGCTGCAGGGCGCTTGAGGCAAATTTAATACTTTGTTTCAAGATTCCCGCTTGATTAAAAACCCTCGCTTCTTATAGTGAGCGGCAATTCGTTATAAAAAAATTTTAGACTTTGGCGCATTGGTTAGAGGATTTTAACATGGCGACAGAAGGACTGATGGATATGACGAAGTCTTATTGCCTCACGGTCGAAGTTGGCAGCGACAGCATCAAGAACGGCCTTGGCTATATGGTCACCTTCTCGGTGCCGGATGAAAAAGTTTCGCCGCAGGCAACACCCGGATTCACCCAATGGTCTGACCAAGTGCGCGATGCCGTGTTGCGCGCCGGTGATCAAGTTTTCGATCCCGACACCTACACGAAGAAAGTCGCCATCGCCGAGCTGATGTACGAGCTAAGCGTGCTCAGCGGTACCTCCGGCATTATCATTGCCAGCGACGGCCGCGTGCCCGCAGTGCAGATTCAATCAACCAACCCCTATGATCCGCGCATTGAAATCAACTTCACCAGCACGGACGGCGATTTCCACGTGTCGGAAAAAAGCCTCTCTGATCTGGAGCGCCGCAAAATTACCGGCCATGGCGCGACCGGCGTGCAGGAAGCGGGCCGCGGCCACTTCCCCTTTGTGCAGCAGCCGCCCGTAATTGTGCCGCCGAAAAATATTCCCGGCGCGCACCCGCATTCGCCGCGCCCCTGATATTTGAAAGTTTGATAAAGCGATGACCAAAGAATACTGCCTCTCCATTGAAATCGCCGGACGCCCTGATTGCGGCTATTCGATCGCTTTCGAATCACCTGACCTCGCCTCCCACCGTCCGTGGCGGGAGGAAGTGAAGAAGGCGGTCTTCAAGGCTGGCGACGGAGTCTTTGGCCCCGGCCGCGACAAAGTGGTGTCGACCCTGCTGAAAGAGCTGGAAGGCATCAACGCGCTATTTCCGGAAAAAGTGAAATCGCTGAACGGCGTCCCTGCCCTGCAGATTGAAAGCGTGGATGGCCGCCGTCTGGAAGTCGAATTTTCCGGAACATTTGATCCTGCCACGACAGCCAGCTTCAGCCGCAAGACGCTGGCCGTTTCGCGGCAGATCAACGGCCATGGCGCTGGCGGCATCCGCGCTGCCGTGAAGGGGCCTTTCACCTTTATCGGCCCTGTGAGCGCCCTTGCGGCTCCTGTGGCCAACACTGCGGTCAAAAAGCCACGCCCGCCGAAGCCCTGATATAATCACCGTCCTTTTTCTTGGCGGGGGTTAACCCTTTACGCTATTCTTGCTTCCCAGAATGGCCGTATACACCCAAATCACCGAAGACACGCTGAAGACCGCCCTCGCCAAATTCGACCTTGGCGCGCTGGTGGCGTTTGAAGGTATTGCCGAGGGCGTGGAGAATACCAATTACCGCCTGACGACCGACAAGGGAAGTTATGTACTAACCCTGATCGAAAAGCGCGCCGACCCCGAAGAGCTGCCCTTTTATACCGGCTTCATGGAGCATTTGCGCCAGCGCGGCATCCCGACCGCCGCCGTGCTGCAGGATAAAGAAGGCCGCGGTATTTTTACCCTGAACGGCAAGCCGGCGCTGATCACCAAATTTCTGGATGGCGCCTGGCCGCGCGAAATTTACGTGCACCACTGCCAGCAGGTGGGCGAAATGCTAGCGGCGATGCACAAGGGCGGCCGCGACTTCAACATGAAGCGCCGCAACACCATGGCCTTCCCCGCATGGCGCAGCCTGATCCACGCCTGCGCCGACCGCGCGGACGAGCTGGAGCCGGGATTGTTCCAGCTGCTGGACGCCGAGCTTGATTACCTTGAAAAGCACTGGCCGAAGTTTTTGCCGAAGGGCGCGGTGCATGCCGACCTTTTCCCCGACAATGTTTTTTTCGAGGACGAGAAAATTTCCGGCGTGATCGATTTCTATTTCGCCTGCTGGGATGTGATGGCCTATGACCTGATGCTGGCCTTCAACCCCTGGTGCTTCGACTGGAAGGGTGACCTGGACCCTGCCCGCGCCAAATCATTCCTTGAAAGCTACAACCACGCGCGGCCGCTTTCAAAAAATGAACTCAAAGCCCTGCCCCTTTTTGGCCGCGCTGCCGCCGTGCGAATCATCGCGACAAGGCTTTACGACTGGCTGAACCCTGTTGAAGGGGCGCTGGTGCGTGCCAAGGACCCGCTGGAGCATGTGAAAATTCTGCGCTTCCACCAGAAAGTTGTCTCCCTCGTCGATTACAACTTCCACGCCTGACCATGAAGAAGGTCGATTTATTCACCGATGGCGCCTGCAGCGGCAACCCAGGCCCCGGAGGCTGGGCGTACATCCTGCATCACCCGGGCAGCGGCCAGACCCGCGACCAGTCGGGGGCCGAGCCCGACACGACCAATAATCGGATGGAATTGACCGGCGCCATCGAGGGGCTTGCCTCCTTGAAACGCCCCTGCCAGGTGGAGCTCGTCACCGACAGCCAGTACGTCGGCAAGGGGATCCGCGAATGGATGCCCAAGTGGAAGACGCAGGGGTGGCGTCGTAAGGAAGGCGCCCAGTTCAAGCCCGTCGTCAACCTCGACCTCTGGCGGCGCGTCGACGAACTCTTGCAGACGCACAAGGTCCGCGTTACGCTCGTCCTGGGCCACAACGGCCACCCCGAGAATGAAGCCTGCGACCGCATGGCCGTGGCGGCGTACAAGGCGCTGGTTGCCGATCGCCGGGGTTGAGGATTTCGTGATTCAGAAATCCAGATCGCGAAGGGAGAATGATCGATCATGAAAGACTCTACTTTTCAGATCAATCCCGACGAA
>JBBQWK010000011.1:0-14014 GCA_038210695.1 Alphaproteobacteria bacterium | reverse complement strand
AAACGCGGTGTCGAGGTTGACGGGAACTTTACAAATTTCGTGCGCATCTTATGGTCGTGCTGGTTCCTGACCGCCGCGATTTACGTGCTGACGCACAGCCGCTTCAAGACGATTTTTGCGGGCGCCTTTATCACGCTGTTCGGCTTTCTGGCGTTATCTGAGCTGCTGCCCGATGTTATAAAGTTCCTGTCCGACATTTCATTCAACATCGGCAAGATCGAAATTTCACTCTACCAGATCTGCAAATTTGCGATCGCCATCGTGCTGCTGGTCTGGCTGTCGGGCGCCATTTTGCGCGGCATTGAATTATCGCTGCAGAAAATGACCCATCTGCGGCCCTCCACGCGGCAGCTGTTCAATTCCATTTCCCGCGTCGCGGTGTACGTGATTGCGGGGCTGATTGCGCTATCGACGCTTGGCATTGACCTGACTGCCTTCGCCGTCTTCGGCGGCGCGCTCGGCGTCGGGCTTGGCTTCGGACTGCAAAAAATTGCATCCAACTTTATCAGCGGCCTTATTTTGCTGTTCGAGCGCTCGATCGAAGTCAACGACATGATCGAGATGCACAACGGCGATACCTTCGGGATCGTCAAAAAAACCGGCGCGCGCTATACGCTTGTGGAAACTTTCGACAACCGCGATATCATGATCCCGAACGAGGATTTCATCAGCCAGCGCGTCACCAACTGGACGCTATCGAACGCGAGGGGCCTGCTTAAAATTCCGGTCGCCGTATCCTACGAGACAGACCTCGAAACCGCCCGCCACATCCTGCTGTCCGCCGCGCGCGAGCACCCGCGTGCCCTCTCGGAACCGCCCCCCGCCTGCCTGCTGATGGGCTTTACAGACCTTGGCGTCAATATGCAGCTGAACATCTGGATTGGCGATATCCGCGAAAAGCGCATGACGACCCAAAGTGAAGTGCTGATGTCGATCTGGCGCAAATTCTCGGAACACGGCATCGGGTTGCCGCATCAGGTGCGCGAATCCCATTACCGCGCGCGCCAGAAGAATGCGGCGGAAAAAGCGGCCGCAGAAATGACGCCGGAAATGATGACGGACACCACAGCGGAACCGGCGGCGCCCGGCGATACAACGGACGGAAAATAATCCATGGAAGAAACCAAGGCCTGCCTTTTATCTTATGTGCTGGACGGACAGGGCGGCGGCCAAATCGCGGACCTTGCGACCATTACGCCGGATGACCCGCGCTTTATCTGGATACACCTCAACGGCCGCCATGCAGATGCCAAAAAATTCCTGCGCGATGCCGTGGGGCTCGACCCGCTTATCATTCGCTCCCTTGTTGCGGAAGAAACGCGGCCGCGCCTTGAAGTGGTTAATGACAAAACCCTTATCATGGTGCGCGGCATCAACTTCAACCCCGGCCCCGCGCCGGAGGATCTTGTTTCCATCCGCATCTGGATCAACGGCAACCGCATCATCACCGTCGGCCGCCGCAAGGCGCGCGCGGTCGCCGATATGGACGACCGCATCCGCCATAACCGCGGGCCAAAACGCGTTGGCGAATTCGTGTCTCTGCTCTGCGCGCATTTGAACGAGGGCATCGAGCCCGCGCTGAACGAGCTGGAAATCACTATCGACAAGCTGGAAGAAATTTCCCTCGAGAATCCGGACGCCAAGCTGCGTCACGATATTGCCGCCGTGCGTAAACAAGCAACGCAGTTCCGCCGCCACATGGGACCGCAGCGCGAAGTCTTCAACCGCCTGCAGGGGCTCGACCAGCCGTGGCTGACGCCGGCGGATAAATGGTCGATGCAGGACAACAACGACCGCATGACCAATTTCCTCGAAGACCTGGACTCCATCCGCGAACGCTCGCAGATTTTGCAGGACGAACTTTATTCGGCGCTCTCAGCCAAGCTGAACAAGAACCTTTATGTTCTGTCCGTTATCACGGTGATTTTTATGCCGTTAACTTTCGTTTCCGGCCTGCTCGGCATGAACGTCGAGGGCATTCCGGGGGCGAAAGACCCTTATGCCTTTCTTATCGTCTGCGGCCTTCTAGTGCTGGTCGCCTTGGGGCAGCTGGTCATTTTCCGCAAGCTGAAGTGGGTATAATAGGTTATTATGGACATATCGGCGGGTTTTGCGCCGCGTCGTCGCTATTGATTTATCGCACTATATTTGTTGGAATCATTTTATCCGCCGGTTTGCGTTATTCTACCGGCACTCAAGAGGCGAATACCGGCCATGGCAGATAAAAGATCAAAAGTGTCGTTTTCACTGCTTATCCTGCTCATGATGGTGGCATTGGGCAACTTTCTGTTTGTACATATCGCGTTCAACAAGGACGGCCCGTCAGACGACGTGGGCATCATCGCACCTGCGGGCGGCGGCTTCAGCGCCATCAGCCTTGGCAAAAGCCCCCATTTCGGCGACCCGAACGGGCCGGAACTGAGGGGCGAAGTTGTTGTCGAGAAAAAACAGGACGGAAAATACGACCTCACCATTTTCGCCCGCAACAAGAATAACGAGCCGGTTATCCTCGAGGGCTTTTCATCTGATGTACACCTGCTCGGCATGACGGAGCCGCGCGTTATCCCCGCCTTCCGCAAAGTGGGCAACGGGAAATATACCGCGACGATGGCCTTCCCTGAAAGAGGCCGCTGGGAAGTGCGCGTGCGCCTGAACAAGAAAAATGAATCCCTCGAATTTTACGAGAGCTTCGATATTTTCTAAACCAATTCCTTTTTAAAAATCAGGCCGTCTTTTTCTTCGGTGCCGCATGGCGGTTGCTGTGGAAGCCGCGCAGGTATTGCGGCGGCGCGTCGACATCGGCGCCCAAGGCCTGCGCCGCATTCAACGGCCAGTGCGGGTCACGCAATGACGCGCGGGCGATAAACACCATATCGGCAGCGCCGGATTGCACAATATCATTTGCCTGCACAGCTTCGGTAATAAGCCCCACAGCAGCGGCCGGAATGCCGGCAGCGTCACGAATCGCTTTCGCGAAAGGCACCTGATAGCCTGGCGTTGACGGAATTTTCGCATCGGGAATATTGCCGCCCGACGAACAGTCGATAAAATCGACGCCCTTATCTTTCAGCAGCTTCGAGAGGCGAACAGCCGCATCAATATCAAACCCGCCATCGACCCATTCGCTGCAGGAAAGGCGGGCCGCGATAACGATGTGCGACGGCATGGTCGCGCGGATCGCATCCGCAATCTCGAGGATAAGGCGGAAACGGTTTTCTTCCGAGCCGCCATAGGCATCTTCCCGCTTGTTGCTGAAGGGCGAGAGGAATTCATGCAGCAGATAGCCATGCGCACCATGCAGCTCGATAACCTCGAAACCCGCGGCCACGGCACGTTTGGCGGCGGCGACAAAATCATCGGTCAGTTTTTTAATATCATCGAGGCTCATGGCCTGTGGCACCGGCGATTCCGGCGAAAAGGCAATGGCGGAAGGGCCGATGGTTTGCCAACCGCCCTGCGCCAAGGGCAAAGCCTTGCCGCCCTCCCAAGGCACGGCGCAGCTGGCCTTGCGGCCGGCATGGCCGATCTGGATGCCGGGGGCAGCGCCATGGGCGCGAATGAAATGCGTAATGCGCTTCAGGCCTTCGACATGCGCATCAAGGTAAATACCGTGGCAGCCGGGGGTAATGCGGCCTTCGGACGTCACGCCCGTTGCCTCCATCATCACCAGACCCGCGCCACCGGCAGCACGCGCGCCAAGGTGAACAAAATGCCAGTCATTGGCAAAACCATCCGCCGCCGAATACATGCACATGGGCGAAATGCCAATGCGGTTGCGCAGCTGCAGCTGGCGGAAGGTAATGGGCTTGAACAGCGCGATGTCGGTCATGGTGATTTATTCCTTGTTGCGGCGATATTATCGAGGAAGCGCTGCGCCGCTTCCGGCGAGCGCAGCCTGATATAGGTCACGCTGGGAAACTGTCCAGCGGTGCCAAAAATTTCCGAATATTCGCGGTGGCGGCGCCTGTAGGTCCTCAGCAGCCAGAGCATAATGCTCTCCTTCGAGAAAAACTGTTTCCAGCTTTCAATATTGCCATTGCAGATGGGGTTACGGTCAATCGCACGCATGACAGACCTGCGCAGCAGACGCCAGAACACCAGCGGAAACGGGTAATCGAGCCAGATGAAAGTTTCCGCCTTGGGCCAGACCGCCTGACGGACTTTGGAATAGTTACCGATAACGACCCAGGCGGGCAGGCTGGTGGCGCGGTCCGCAAGATCATAGAAAACATGCGGCTCCTGCTTTTTCCAGCCGGGCAGCCAGTGCAGGTCATCAAGATCGGTCGAGGGAATGTCCAGCAGATCGCCAAGCTTGCGCCCGAACGTCGTCTTGCCGGAACCGGTCACGCCGAGAACAACGATACGCTGCATGCTCTGTCCCTTTTTCAAACCTTGGTCATATCGCCCTGGAAAATACGGCACTATTGCCTTTTCAACAAGGGCTAAAAGCCCTAACATAACAGTCGAAAAAAGGACTTGTTCCATGATGACGGGAGTCACAGCGAAATTATTCAAGAACATGCCGCGCAGCGTGATTGCGCTCGGCTTTGTCAGCATGTTCATGGATATTTCATCGGAGATGGTGCACAGCGTGCTGCCCATCTTCCTGACCAAGACCCTTGGCGTCACGGCGCTGGCGGTGGGCTTCCTTGAAGGCATTGCGGAATCAACTGCCTGCATCGTCAAAATATTCTCCGGCGCCATTTCCGACCGTATTGGCAAAAGGAAACCGCTGCTTCTTCTCGGCTATGGCCTCTCGACGCTCACAAAACCCCTCTTCCCGTTGGCGCAGGGTTTCTCCGGCATTTTGTTTGCGCGGTTTTCCGACCGTATCGGCAAGGGCATCCGCGTTGCGCCGCGCGACGCGCTTGTGGCTGATGTCACCACGCCTGAAAATCGCGGCAATGCCTATGGCCTCCGTCAGACGATGGATACCATTGGCGCCTTCACGGGCCCCAGCATCGCCATATTGCTGATGCTGGCAACGCGCAATAATTTCCGCTTCGTTTTCTGGGCGGCTGTTATTCCGGCGCTGCTGGTGGTGCTGACAATCATTTTCGCGATTGATGAGCCGAAGCGCGACACCGCGCCCGTAAAGCGCGAGTTTCCCTTGAGCAAAAGCCAGCTGTTGCTGTTGCCGGCAGGCTTCTGGTTCGTCACGGTTCTTGGCGCGGTGCTGACGCTGGCACGTTTTTCCGATGCCTTCCTGATTTTGCGCGGCGATGCGGCGGGCCTGCCCGCCTATTCCGCGCCCGCAATTTTGATTGTCATGAATATCGTCTACGCGCTCTCCGCTTGGCCGGCGGGCGCGCTATCTGACCGCATCGGCAAGAACGGATTGCTGACGGCGGGCATTGCGGTACTGATCATCGCCGATATCATTCTTGCCTATGCGTCATCTCCGCTGCTGGTGTTTGCCGGCGCGGGGCTGTGGGGCCTGCACATGGGGCTGACGCAAGGCATCATCACCGCCTTCGTTGCAAATGAAGCGCCAGCCCACTTACGCGGCACGGCCTTTGGCGTGTTCAACCTTGCGACCGGTCTTGCCCTCTTGCTGGCGAGCGTGATTGCGGGCGGGCTGTGGTCACAGTTCGGGCCCGTCGCCGCCTTTATCGCAGGCGCAATATTCTCCGCGCTATCCCTCGCTGGCTTCCTCGCCTTTCGCGGCAAATTCGAGAAGGCTGCCGCGGCATGAATCAGGAAACGCTACAGGCATGGGAAATGGCCAGTTATGTGGTCACGGTTGTGGGCCTGCCCTATGCGCTTGTTATGGTTATGGTCGACAATTACAAGGAACGGCAGCTGGAGAACGAGGAGCTATACCAGAAGCTGGCGGAAGAATACGCCAAATTTGCCAACCTCATGATCGACAATGCGGACCTGCGCCTGATGACAGGGCATATCCCCGACCGTGAATTGTCGCCGGAGCAGGTGGAGCGCAAAAAAATAATTTTCGACATGCTGGTCGCGCTGTTCGAGCGCGCCTATATTCTTGTCTACGAAGAACATATGGACCGGCAGACAAAACGCCTTTGGGCCACATGGGAAGATTACATCAAATTCTGGTGCCGCCGCGACGACTTCAAGAAAATGCTGCCGGAACTTCTCGTCGGCGAGGATCCCGATTTCACGAGCTACATGCGGAAAGCCGCAGGACTTATTTAATATTTAACAGGAGATACACCAATGCCCGTTCTTTACACAGCCCATGTCCATGTCACCGGCGGCCGCGAAGGCAAGGCTGAATCGGATGACAAGAAACTCAGCGTCACCCTGTCACGCCCCGCGCCGGGCGGCACCGGCACCAACCCGGAGCAGCTTTTCGCCGCCGGTTATGCCGCCTGCTTTGCCAGCGCCGTCGCCTTCGTCGCCGGCCAGAAGAAACTGGAAACGGGCACGATCAACGTGCAGTCGGAAGTTGCCCTCAACCAGAACGACGGCGGCTTTTACCTGGATGCCACGCTCAACTTCCTGCTGCCGTCCCTCGACAAGGAAACGGCTGAGAAACTTGTGGCGGAAGCACATAACGTCTGCCCCTATTCGAAAGCGACCCGCGGCAATATCAACGTCACGCTGAAAGTGAACGGCAACCCGATCGAGGCGAAATAACATGGCGCGTATTTTTGCATTTTTCCTCCTGCTGCTGGCCATCACCCCCGCTTTTGCGGCAACCGCCCGCCCGCCGGAGCTGGAGGGCTATATCAAGGCCACAGCGCCCTACGGCCAAGGCTCGCTGCACAAAATGGTCTTCCATGTTTATGACAGCAGCCTCTGGACGGATGCGGAAAATTTCAGCGCCAATTCCACCTATGCGCTTGTCATTCGCTACAACATGAATTTTTCGATCTCGGAACTCGTCGACCGCTCGATCACGGAAATGGAGCGTTCCGGCAAAATGACGGATGAAGAGAAAACTGCCTATACGCGCGAACTGACTGCACGCTTCCACGCGGTAAAGCCGGGCGACCGCATTACCGCGCTCTACGTCAAGGGCAAGGGTGGCTACTTCTTTTATAACGGCAGCGCGCAAGGTGGCGTGATGCCTGCGGCGCATGCGAAACGCTTCCTCGACATCTGGCTTGGCAGCAACACGTCGGAGCCTGCGCTTCGCAAACAGCTGCTGGGGCAATGACCTTCGGCACAATAACAGGACTGCCGCGCGACGAATGGGCGGTGCTGGTGCTGCTGGCGGGCCTGCCGCTGGTGATGATCATTGATTACCACACCCACCGGAAACGCGCCCATACCAAAGCGGCGGCAACAGGTCTGACGGTAGAAGAAGCCGAGCCCTATCCCTTCCGCAACCATCTGGCCATGTTGCTGGTCACGGCCTTCTGGCTGTACGGGTTGATTGGCCCGCTATTTGTGCCGAATGAAGCTTTCCGCGATACCGGCACCGGTATGGCCGCAGCTGCGGATATCTGGGTCACGCTATGGGCGGTCGAGCGCTACCGCGGCGGCAAGTGGCGGGAAACGCCAACCATGACAGCAGGCAAAGCCAAATTCGGCGTCGTTTGCGTGCCGCTGGTGATGTTCTTTATTTTCTGGGGCGCGGTAGTGACGACAGGCGGCGGGTTGTTCACACGCTTTCTTGGTACACAGGATAGTCTGACAATCGATGTCAGAAAATATCACTACCACGATAAATTCGGTGATCATTACTGCCTTGCCGCACCGGAATTCCGTGCTGCCTATCCCTTCGATATTTTTGACAAGTTTTGCGGCCTTGAGCCGGAAGAATTCGACGCGCTGCCGGATTCTCTCAAAGCTGACTTTAAAATATTGCGCTCGCCGCTCGGCTTTGTAGCGATGGATTACAAACGCATTTAGGCGGCCGGGGCCTGCGCCTGCTGCGCCACCGCTTCCGCCAGAATATCGAAGTAACTGAGGATTCGCACCCCGGTTACAGCCCCTGCAACCCCGTGCTTCGCCATCGGCGCATCGGCACGCGCGAAAAGAATGTCGGTGATGCCGGCATCGCGCCAACTTTGCGTCATCTCCGCCATCACGGCCTCGACTGGTGCAGAAGATTTCAGGCGTTTGCCTTCTTCCTCTGCCGCTAGCAATTTCGCCGCCTGTACCTCATCCGGCGTGACGGCATTGGCACCGAAAATTTCAATGATCCGCTGTTTGGCAGGGCGCATATGGATGACCCCGATTTTTGTGACGCCCGCATATTTTTTTCCAAGCGCCGTCGACAGGCGCAAAATGGGAAGGCCCAGCACCGTTTCAATGCCGTCATGAAAACCGATCATCGACATGCAGGGCATGACACGAAGATCTGCTGTTGCTGCGCCTGCCGCCAGCGCATCTGCGGCAACTGCTTTATAAAGCTGCTGGCGTTTTTCTTCATCCTGCAACGCCTCTGCCCGCAAGGGCCTGCCCGGTATTGATTGCGCTTCGGCATTTGGATAAGGGCCGGCGAACTGCAAGGTGTAGCTAAACCCTGCAGCATCCGCCACCGCCGCAAGGCAACTTTCGAATTCCTGATAGCTTTCGGCATTCAGCGCGCCGAAGGCGGAAATGGAAATCGGCTTTACCATTGCGCTCTCCTTACTGGTTGCCTTCAAACCGTGCACGGCGGCGCTGGCGGAGTTTTTCTTTCAGCGTCGCGTCATCGGTCGCAGTCGCATCGCCGGTGGCGGGGGTGCCCGCCTGACGCTGCTCGATTTTCTGCTGGCGCTCTTGTATTTGCTGCTGGCGCTGTTGCAGCATTTGCTGGCGCTCCGCGCCGTTCTGTTGCTGGTTCTGCTGGTATTGCTGCAAAATCTGCTGGCGGCGTTGCTGCATTTGCTGCTGGCGCTGTTCCAGTTGCTGGCCACGGCCCGTGCCATTCAAGCCGCCGGCGCCATTTGCACCGCCCGTGCCTGCTTTACGTTTCGCCATATAATCGCGGAAGCGCCCGCGCAGTTCCTGCTGCCGGCCGCTGTTCTGCGCAATGCGCTTCGCGACAACATCGGCATGTTTCAGCTGGATCGTCTGGCGGATTTTTTCGCGGCGTTCGCGGCTCCAGGCGCCGGCCCTTGTCGGCGCGTCGCGGCGGCTGCGCACATCGGTGCCCTCGCCCGCTTTCACGGTGACCTTGCCACCGTCGTTGCTGACATCGATGACGCCTTCATCCACGTGCACGCCATAGCCATTATCAGTTGCGCCCGACCACAAATGTGTGCCGCGCACGCCGATGGAGCCATAGGCGGTCTGGATCTGCACATCCGGCTGCGGTTTTTTGGTCATGAGACCGCTCAAATAATCAAACGTGCCAGAGAGGAATGAATAGCGCGCATGGTTGCCGCTGAAGTCCTTGTCGTTGAAGGCGTAATCCGTCGCCTTGAAGCGGGAATTTTCCGACAGGGTGAGCTGTGTATCGTCGATAAACAGGATAAAAACGCGGGACTGTGCGCCAGTTGAAATTTCGTCATTGATGCCGAGGGTATCGTTAAGCTTCAGCGCCTGCGCTTTGCCGCCGGCGGGGGTCAGGGTTGCCGCGCCTTCGACCTCCATGATGGTGCCGATCACGCCGTCATCAGCCATGGCTTTCAGGGGGAAAAGCAGCAGGAGGGAAAGCGCTAATGCACGCAGCAGCATGAAAAATCTCCTTAACAATTCATTAAGCGCCCCGTTGACAGCAAGTATAGCAAAGTCAATTTTCCGTGCAGCCGCAAAATATGTTGCCATATATATCAATGTAAAGCGCGCCGTCTTGTGGGCTCTGGCGTCCTGCGGGTCATGCGGGTCATGCGTTATGATAGATACGCGGTTCAACCCTTAACCCCTGTGCAATTTCATGAAAAATTTTATTCTGCTGCTGCCCATCCTCGCCCTCACTTTATTGCTGCCGGTATCAAACGCCCGGGCGGCGGCCGCCACTGTCCAGCCTGTCATCGGCACTATTCTTGAAGTGGAAGGCACGGCGTCCATCACGCCGCCGAACGGTACCAAAGTTGCCGCCGCGATCAAAAGCCAGGTGCATATGCGCGACCTGATTGTGACGGGGCCGAAATCGAAAGTTTTTATTCTCTTTATCGACGACACGAAAATGACGCTGTCGGAAAATGCGCAGCTCACCGTTGATCAATATGTCTTCAACCCGGATGACAACACGCACAACAAAGGCGTTTATTCCATCTTCGCGGGTTCCTTCGAATATGTCAGCGGCATGATCGCGCATAAACCCAACCCCGATGTCACGTTGAACACGACCTACGGCAACATCGGCATTCGCGGCACCAAGCTTTGGGCCGGCGCGCTGCAGCACGGCTATGGCGTGCATGTAGACGAAGGCGCGGTGTTGGTGAAGAATGACGGAGGTTCCGTTCTGGTACCGAAAGGTCTTGGCACCAACATTACATCGCGCAAGGACAAGCCGAGCAATGCCGCCCCCTTCCCGCCCGAAGCCATGGCTTTCATCCAGAACACGGTTTTTCTGGCGGGCGAGGCCCTGCTGCTGAAACGCATCGCGGGCTTTCAGGGCCAACAGGATTTGCTGCGCGGACAGTTCAAAGACTTCCTGAAAATGCCCGGCAACGGCATGATTCCGAACGGCGTGCCTGACATGCCCTTCAAGTCACCCAAGGGCGGCAAAGGCCCCGGCGACTTCCTCAAGAAGTTTCCCTTTTAAGCACTGATATAAAAAAAGCTCGCCTTCCGTCACAGGGAGGCGGGCTTTTTATTTATTCCGTTATCAGTAGTAGCTATAGCGTGACTGCGGCGGCTTGGGTTTCAGCGCTTCGCGCGTCGCGGCATCTTGTTTCCAGTCCGGGTATTTTTTTACAATGCGCTTCACATGGTCGGGCGACGACGCGTTGGGGCGCAGCAGGGAGATTTTTTTGCCGCGCACATCTTCTTTATACGCCGTAGTGCTGGCAACCGTTGTGCCATCGGTGGCGATCTGGCAAAGGGCGACGTCAAAAGCATCCAGCAACCCGCCCGCGAAAATTTCGCGCACATCGCGCGGGCTGGCTTTTTGCGTCAGGGCTTTATCAAGGCTGTCGTCAACGAAGATGACGTTGTATTCGGTTTTGTCAGGCCCCGCGACGACGCGCCAGCTTTCCATGAGGCGCTTGCGGGTGATGCCGCTATATCCGCCGCCCGTGGTTTCCTTTTCGGTATCCGGCGGGGGGAAGGCGGCGAAGATGCGGTCATAGCCGCTATAGCCTGCCGGCTGTTCGTGAATTTTCAAGCCGGTTGCCGCAAAAATTTCCTGCAGCAGGGCTTTGTGTTTCTTCTGGTTGCCGCGCGCACGCAGGAATATATCGACGTCTTTTACCGCAGCGCCGTTGTACGTATCGCGCAAGGCGCCGCCGGCAATAACAGATTCATCGGCAACTTCGCGGAAAGTCTTCAGCACCTTCAGCCATTCGGCGGGAAGTTTTGAAACGGGATCTTCCAGCGTTTCCGCCTCACGGCCCGGGGGCAGCGGCGCAGCGGGCAGTTCCGCCCAGTCGGTGCCGACGCCCTTCAAGCCCGCGCTGCGCAACAGGCGCAGGTATTGGCTGTATTTGTCTTTGGCTAACGTGCGGAATTGCGCCATATCGGTATCGCTGGGCTTTGCGCCCCAGGTCGCCAGCAGCCGCATCATCGGCAGGTCTTCACGCACTAACGCCAGCTTCAGATGTTTCCAGTCAGGGCGGTCCTTGTCGTTCTCCCAGAAAATTTTATCGAAATGCGCGCGTGCGCTGTTCACATCTCCGCTGGCAATGATTTCCGACAGTCGGTCTTCATAGCTGGAGGGTCTGGCGAAGGGGCGAGGCGGCGTCATGCGCTATCCTTTAAGGCAACAGAGTATCGGCAATATGGTATTGGTGGCGTGGCCAGAAGATAACAGGCCGAATCATTATGTCAACCGTAAATGCTTTTTATGGTTATGCAAAATATGTACTGACAAAGTCTACGTTATCAGCATAATACAGGTATAACTTTCTCATCCAAAAGGTGCCCGCATGAGCAACGCCGTCCTCTCCTCCGCCACGCGCCACAGCGTTGCCGCTTTCTGGCTGGGTACGCTTGCCGTGACCATCGGCGTGCTGACGCATATCCCGATGTTTCTGGATGCGGCACCGAACGGTTTTCACATGGCGGGCATGCCAATGTGCGCACAGATGATTTGGGGCATGGCGGCGATTGCCGGCGGCACCTGCCTTGCTGCCTATGGTTTGTTGCCGGCGAATTTCCGCCAGACGAAACATGTCGATATCGGCACCATTCATGAAACCGGCGATGGCAAACTGAAGGCCGCGCACTGGCAGCTGCTGCTGGTGCTGATGGCGGCGCTGGTGATTGACACCATGAAACCCGCAACGCTGGGCTTCGTTGTACCGGGCACAATGAAAGAATACGGCATTGCAAAACCGATTGTCGCCTGGCTGCCCTTCTCCGGCCTCACCGGCACGGCGCTGGGTTCCTGGATCTGGGGCGTGCTGGCGGACAGGCTGGGGCGGCGCGCGGCCATTTTGCTGGCGGCGATCATGTTTATCGGTACTTCCATTTGCGGCGCGATGCCGACCTTTGGCTGGAACCTTGCGATGTGCTTTGCCATGGGCCTTTCCGCCGGCGGCATGCTGCCGATTGCCTATACGCTGATGGCCGAAACCATTCCCACGCGCCACCGCGGCTGGGCGCTGGTGCTGCTTGGCGGTGTCGGGCTTGTGGGCGGTTATTTCGCTTCCAGCGGGTTGACGCATTTGCTGGAGCCTTTGTACAGCTGGCGCGTGCTGTGGCTGCTGGGCCTGCCGACGGGTCTGCTGCTGATTTTCTTCAACCGCTTTATCCCTGAATCGCCGCGCTTCCTGATCATGAACGGGCGGATGGATGAGGCGCGCGCGGTCATGGCGCGCTTCGGCACGGCTCTATCGGAAACGCCATTACCTGCAACACATCACGATGTCGCGCTGGATGGCGCAAGCGCGTTGGTGAAGCAACCGCTGCTGAATCGCACGCTGGCGCTGAACCTAGTGGCGCTGGCCTGGGGCCTTGTGAACTTTGGCGTGCTGCTGTGGACGCCCGCCAACCTGAAGGCGGCAGGCTATGATGTGGGCGAGGCGAGCAAGATTTTATTCAACTCCTGCCTTTGGGCGCTGCCGGCCTGCGCCATTACGGCTTGGCTTTACAGCCGCTGGAGCACCAAAGGCACGCTGGTGCTGATGGCGTTGCTCACCTCCGCAGGTCTTCTTGGCCTGTCGCTTCTCGGCACCGATTTCAGTAGCCTGCAACTATCGCCGGAAGTTGTTTTTGCCGTGTTGCTGACAGGTGCAAACGGCATGATCGCCGTGCTGCTGCCCTATGCGGCGGAAAGCTATCCGCTTTACATTCGCGGTCGCGGTACGGGATTGGTCGCGGCGAACAGCAAGGCCGGCGGTATTCTGGCGCAGGTCGTGACCATGCTGGCGCTTGTGCCACCGCTGGCAACAGCGGGGCTTTTGCTGGCGGGTCCCGTGACCCTTGCGGCTATCATCGTGGCGCGCACGGGCGCGGAAACACGCAACCGCAACCTTGAAGACCTCGATAAGTGATTTAAGCTGCCAGTGGCTTGAAATTTGCCGCAGCACGCGGCAAAGCCGGGGTAATTTGCGGCTTCACTTCTGCTGCCGCAGCGAAATGCTGCCGCAGCGACACGCCCTTGAATAGCGACGATTGCGGCGTCAGGTCAGACGTCACCATTTTCGCGCCGTCGGTCAAAATATTCGCGCCTTCGCTGAAGAAATCTTTCACCCGCGCAAACAAGTGCTGCAAAATGCCGGTCTTGGCCAGATAAGCGCCGAAGACGCCGCTTGCCGTGCCGCCGAGGAAGGACAAGCCGCCATTTTTAACGCGCGCGCGTGTGATGTATTTTACCTCTGCGCGTTTTTCCTTCGGGCCGAAGAAGCGGTCGTGGAAATAATCTTTGTGGTAGCTGTAAATCGCGCTCGAGGCACCGGCGGCGAGCGCCAGCAATGCGACGGAGCCAATAGTGGAAACGCCACCGATCATGCCGGCTACCCAGGTTAACGCGACGAGTTTGAAGGTGCCCGAAACAATG
>JBBQWK010000010.1:0-14507 GCA_038210695.1 Alphaproteobacteria bacterium | reverse complement strand
CAGACTGAAAATTTCGGAAGAGGGGGCGCAGCGCTTTCTCGTCGGCCTATCGTGGGATGCGCGCGACCTGCCGCAGCTGGATGTAAAAATCGCCGACCCCGCCAAAAAGGGCGACACCCTCGGCCAGACGGTCGATACCATGATGAAGCCGTTTGATTTTTTCCGCATCTTCTTCCTGTCGTTCATGAAGCTTATCACCTTCGGCATGTATGCCAAGACGCTGTCAAAAGACAGCGACGCCAAGGGCCGCGACAAAACGGCGGAGCAATATGACCTCGACCTCGACTGCTATATTTTTGACGAAAGCCTGAAGCTGCAGACCGTCATCGGTACCGAAGACGACAGCCTCATCGACCCCTCGAAAAAAATCTACCATACGGGTGACGAGCAGGGCGGCGCCGGCAGCGGCGATGACGAGCAGATTTTTGTTGAAACCCGCGGCCTGCCGCCGAATTACCATCACCTGTTTTTTACGGTGAAGAGCGACAGCAAATACCACCTTGGCGAATTTAAAAACCCGTCCATCCGCCTTGCCGACAGCAAGACGGAAGTGAACGCGCTGCAGGCCTCCCTTGTGCCCGAAGTCGGCCCGCACAAGGCGTATAACTATGTCTTCTGCCACATCTGGCGCGACGCCGAAGGCTGGCGCTTCCGCAACATCGACGAATTCCTTGGCGATGATGTCGAATGGGAATATTACCTGCCCAATCTGGCGCGGGCTTAAGCATGTCGGGGCTTATTGTTTTCGATGTGGACGGCACCATCCTCGACAGCTACACGCTGTTCGAGCGCGCGATTGCGCATTACTCCGAAAAAAACGGCATGCCGTTTCCGGATTATGAAGCTATCCGCCACGGCTACAGCAGCCCCATGGCGTTTGACTTCAAATGGGGCATTCCGCGCGACCATCAGGAAAAACACCTTGGTTCTGTCTTCACCCTCGTCGACCAGTGGTCGATGGCGGGGGAGCCGGATAAAACGCCGCTGCTGTTTCAAGGTGTGGAAGATGCGTTGCTGCGCCTCCGTGATGACGGCCACCGCCTTGCCATCGTGACCTCGAAACCGGAAGCGCCGCTGCTGTATTTGCTGGAACAACACGGCGTGCACGACCTGTTCGAAGCGCACCGCACATGGGATGACATCATCCGCCGCAAGGAAAAAGAAAAACCCGAGCCCGACATGCTGCTCAGCGTTATGCGCGAGCTGGATGCAGACCCCCGTGAGACGGTGATGGTGGGTGATACCATCATGGACGTTAAAATGGGCCGTGCCGCCAACACCCACACCATCGGCGTCGCCTGGGGTATGCACCCCGTGCAGCACCTGATTGACGCTGGGGCGCACCACATCATCGACAGCCCGTTCACGCAGATCGTGCCGGTTGTGAAGAAGATTTTTGCTTAAATTTTAAGGCTTCGGGCCGTTCTTGCGCGGCTTGTTCACGGGCGTCGTAATTTTGGCGCAGCGTGGCAGTTCCAGAATTTTATCGGCAAAATCATCGGGGCAAATCACGGAAACAAAACCGCGGTCGCCGTCGATGTGGCACACCAGCACTTTGCCTTCAAGCGCGTTGTTCTGGGCGAGGCGGATAATGTCATCCTGCAGCCGCCACGTGGCGACGTTTAAATTGGGGTCGGTGGTTTCCTGTGCCAGTACGCGCTTTAATTGCGCGGCATCCACAGGGCCGCCGTGGCCGGCGCGGAAGGTATCAAAACCCGTCCACAGGTCAATGCTGTTGCCGTAGCGGGGCAGGGCTTTGACTTTATCCAGAAAAGCCTCGCTGCATTCCAGCATCAGGCTCGGCGCGCCGCCCAGCATGTCATCCTTGTGGCGGTGGAAGAAAACTTCTTCGCTGCCGGCATTGGCAAGGTCAAAAATATCGCCGCGCAGCGCCAGCGTATTCATGACAGCATTCTGCATGCCGCCTGCTGAAAAATCGACGGAGACGACGTAAACTTTATTGGTCATGAATAATGTCCTTGGAAGAATTTAACGCGGGCCGCGGGAAAATATTATCGCGAGCCGCGGGAAAATATTAACGGGGGCCGCGGCCCTTGTTACGCGCACCGGGGGTCGCCTTGCGCTCCGTCGGTTTTTCGACCGACTGGATGCCGTCGATCTTCTTGACCTTGGCGGCAAATTTTTCCGGCGCGTTCATAAAGAAAATGCCAAGCTTGCCAAGCGCGCCGTCATCAAACTTGATGCGGACGTTGGGGCTATAGCCTTCCTCCCGCGCCAGTTCGCGAATGCGTTCGGCGGCCTGTTTGATGTCGGCTGAAAAATCGGTGCGGCGCGAATATTTCGGGCGCACGGACAAGGAATAGAGAAAGCTTTTCGCTTTGTCGTTAAAGTCTTTCGAAGGTTTCGACGCCATGGTTTCGTGCTTCCAAAAATTGTCGGCTCCCCGCATGCTCGCGGCGAATCGAAGGCTTTATCTGGCAAATGAATGACATAATCTATAAAACGCCGCCCCCCTTGTCAATTTGCCCTGTTCAGGCAAAAGCCAGCTATTATGATGTATAAAGCGCCGCTTTAATTTGCATAATGATAGATGCCATGACCACAAGCCACCTGCTGCTCCTGCTGCTTTTCCTGCTGACGGTCGGGCATCTGGTCACGCTTAAAATCTGCAGCCTGAAGCTCGACCACCGCACCGCGCCGCTGTTTATCGGCGGCTGGACACTTGCCGGGCTGGCTGTTGTCTATCCGCTTTATGCCGATCTGCTGTCCGATGGCCTGGCGAAGTTTGCCGCCAACCCGCTGCTGCCCGCCCTCGCCGCATTGAAGGGCGCGTTGCTGTGCTACCTGTTTATCGTCAGTCAGGAACTGATGAAGGTGAGTTTATCCTCCCGCCATTACGTGACGCCGCTCAGCCTTGGCCTGATCACCATCGGCAATGCCGCGTTCGGTGAAAGCCTGAAGCGGCAGGAGTGGTTTTCCAGCATCGGCCTTTGCCTTCTGGCGGTGGCATTCTTCCTGCGCGGGCATCTGTCGGACCTTGGCCCCCGCGACCGCCTCGCCTATGGCAAGCTGGTCGGCATTTCGGCCCTCATCTCCATCATCGACCATATCATTACCAAAGACGCCAACTGGTATGTGCTGTCCGTCACGGCCTATGCGGTGGTTTTTCTGGTGGCGATTGCGTGGAATTTCCGCAGTCTTGAAAATTTTCGTGCCGCCGCGCTCACGCGTCCGGCAATTCTGGCGGGCATTTTTTATGCGGCGACAGAACTGGTCAAGGCCTACCAGCAGGTCACCATCAACCCCGTCACCGTCGTCGTGACGGTGCAGGCCATGACCAAGCCCGTCATCCTCGTCCTCAGCGCGTGGCTGTGGAAAGAACGCACGGTGAAGGAACAGCTGGCCTGGGGCGCTGCCGCCTTTGTCATCACACTTCCCTTATTCCTTTGGGACGATATAGTGGCGCTATGGCATTAGAATATGACATGATTATTTTCGGCGGCGGCGTGGCGGGGCTCTGGCTTTGCAACACGCTGAAGCGCGCCGGCTATAACGTCATCCTCATCGAAAAAGACAAGCTGGGCAGCGGGCAAACGCTCGCATCACAAGGCATGATTCACGGCGGCCAGAAATATGTGCTGCAGGGCAGCCTTACGAAACACGCGGAACAACTGGCCAAAATGCCCGAACGCTGGCAGTCCAGTTTTGAAGGATGGGGGGAGATTGATTTGACCGCGGTCGAGTTCCTGTCTGAAAATCAGGTGATGTGGCCGGCGGGTTCTATTTTGTCCGACGTTGCCGTGCTGGGCGCAGCAAAGCTGGTAAACGCCGCGACGAAAAAATTGAAGAAAGACGAATTTCCGGAGGTGCTGCGCCTCAAGAAAAAATTCAAAGGCCCCGTCTACCAGCTGCCCGAAAAAGTGCTGGAGGTGCGGTCGCTTATCCACGCCCTCGCCAAACACCTTAAAGGCCGGCTGTTTCAGGGCGAGGTGACGGAGCTGCTGCCGGACGGGCAGGTTGTCGTCTCCGGCAATATCATGCGCGCGCAGCTGATTATTTTTACCGCCGGTACGGGCAATGAACTGGCGTTGCAATTGCTGAAGGTGAAGGACAATCACGCACAGCGCCGCCCGCTGCGGCAGATCATGGTCAAGCCTATTCCCTACGCGCTCAACGGTCACGGCATTGTCAGCAACCCGAAGCCGCGCCTGACCGTGACCAGTCACCCGACGGGCGTTCCCGGCGAATTCGTCTGGTATCTCGGCGGTGCGGTGGCGGAAGAATCGGCGAAGCTGACGGAAGATGAAGCGATTAAATTTGCGCAAAAAGAATTGCAGGATGTTTTCCCCGATATCGACTGGACGACACGCGAATGGGCAACATGGTATGGCGACAGGGCAGAGCCTTTTGACGAAAAAGGCGCGCTGCCGCCGGGCCCGCATGTGCACCAGCGCGGTCGCGTGCTCATGGCCTGGCCCACAAAGCTCACCTTCGCGCCCGTATTATCCGACCGCGTGTTTGACTGGCTGAAGGATAAAGACATTCACCCCATCGCCAAATCAGGCGCGCCGCCGCTGCCGACGGCAGATGTCGGGTCATACCCGTGGGAAGCCGCAACCTTCCGCCGCGTGGAGGCCTAGATGCTTGGGTGGAAAGAAGTCAGCCCGCTGGGTCTCGGCACCGTCAAGTTCGGCCGCAACACGGGCGTCAAATACCCCGGCGGCGATGGATTCAAACTGCCGACAGATGCGGAAGTAGAAGTGCTGCTCGACACCGCGATTGACTGCGGCATCACGCTGCTCGATACCGCACCCGCCTACGGCACGGCGGAAGAACGCCTCGGCGCATTGCTGGGCGCACGCCGCGATAAATTTTTTCTGGTGACCAAAACCGGCGAGGAATTTAACGGCAGCACATCGGACTATATTTTCACGCGCGAACATACCATGATGAGCGTGGAGCGCAGCCTGCGCCGCCTGAAGACCGATTATATTGACTGCGTGCTGGTGCACAGCAACCGCGACGATGTGAAAGTCATCAACGAAACTCCCGTGCTTGACGTGCTGGCAGGCTTCAAGGCGAAGGGGTTGATCGGCAGCTTCGGCGTCTCCACCTACACCATTGCGGGCGGCATGGCGGCACTGGAAAAATCGGACTGCATCATGGCCGCCTACAACAAGGGCTACCTTGATGAAGCGCCCGTTATCGCCGCCGCCGCCGCCGCGGGCAAACCGGTGCTGGTCAAAAAAGGCCTCGCCTCCGGCCACCTTGGCGCGGTTGGCAACCTTGCCGAAAATATCCACTTTGTCACCGCCACCCCCGGCGTTGCCAGCCTCGTCTTCGGCAGCCTCACCCCTGCCAATATCCGCGCCAATGCCGCGGCGCTGGCCGGTTAAAGCCCGCTATTTCGTTGAAATTAAACGTAAACTAGCGGCCCACGAAGAATCTTGGTTTTTTCACCATAAGCCTATATTATCCGCCCTCATGCGCTGGAGACGTGGCCGAGTGGCTGAAGGCAACGGTTTGCTAAATCGTCATACGTCGTAAGATGTATCGTGAGTTCGAATCTCACCGTCTCCGCCATTTTTTTCAAAAACATATGAATTAATTTCCGTCAGATAAAAAGTTGCCCTTATCTCTTGTGGCATTTTTTAACTGGCATCGCTTGATAAGTGATGTAAGAGGGTAACACTTCAAAAAAACCGTTTGATACTATCAAGCGTTTTAACTGGCGTGCCGTAATGATGTCTGGAATTCTCAGATGAGAAACAGGAGAAGAAAAATGTCCAGAAAATATCACAAACTCACCGAATTTCTCGAAGAGAAGGCTGCGCAGGCTATTCACACGATCAATCTTAATTTAGAAAACGTAGAGAAAATAATTGAATCTCTATTACCGCCATCTGCCAAGGCTCACCCACAGTGGTGGGCAAATCAGACGAAAACCCACACGCGGCCACAGGCGCGGGCTTGGACGAGTGCTGGGTACAAAGTCGAAACGGTCAACTTAGCACGCGGAACCATTTCTTTCTGTCGTATAGAAAATTCAAAAGCCTCGTCACAGAAAGCTGAGAATTTAGTAACCAAGGAAAATGCCGAATTCTTACCCAATCCGCCTAAAGACTGGTTTTGGGAAGGTAATGTTGTCGAGGTATTGGCTCAGCATTTGGAGAGACAAGGATGGCATTTGGTTAGTAAAGCTGACACAGCATTAAAAGAACGCGGTTTAGATATCCATGCAAAAAAATCAAACCAAGAAATGCTATTTGAAGTAAAGGGCTATCCTTCGATTTCTTATCGAGATCCGAGACGTCTACTTGAAACAAAACGGACATCGCCAACTTTGCAAGCACAACAGTGGTACTCTCATGCGCTCCTAAAGGTACTGCGCCTGCAAACGCAGTACCCAGACGCAATTGTTGCTATCGCCCTCCCAGACTTTCCGAGATACAAAAAACTTTTTGAAGAAACTAGACCTGCCATTCAAAAGCTCAATCTGCAAGTTTGGGGCGTTTCTGAAACGGGTGAAGTTAATATATGGTGATGATTTTAGGATAGTTTTCCTCACTCCCTAAACTCCTCCACATCCGGAATTCTTGTGAACGCGATTTTGGTCGAGGTGCCGTCTTTTTTGCCGTGTGCAGCCATGCCGAGGAGGACGGTGTTTTTGCCGAATTTCTGGTTCAGTTTGTCCATGGCCTTTGAAATGGTTTCATTGGCCTGCTGGCGTTTTTCTTCGGCGGGGGCGGTGAGGGAGTCGAACAAATCCTGCTGCACGGCGATATCCGCCGTTGCCGTCAACCCGTAGAGCGTCACGCCGAGTTTTTTGACGCGCGCACCGCGCGCCTCGCGCATGATTTCCGCCCACATTTTTTCCAGCAGTTCGAGGAAGGTGAAACTATCCATCGAGGCGCGGCACTGCGCTTCAAGCCCGAAGCGCTGGCCGCTTTCCAACCGTAGCGACAGCGAAAAGCGGCTGGCATAAAAATTGGCGCGGCGCAGGCGGGCGGCGGCCTTCATGGTCAGGCGTTTGGCCACATCATAGGCTTCCTTCGGCACCCGCACCTCCGGCGCCAGCACATGGCTGTGGCCGATGGAGCTGGTGGCCTCCGTCTCCGCATCCGGCAGGTCGATGCCGCGGAGGTAATACCACATTTTCTCCCCCCAGACGCTGCCCCAGATGGCGCGCATGTGCCGCGCCTGCAGCGCGAACAGCTGCGGCATGGTGTGGATGCCGGCGTTGTTGAGGCGGAGTTCGATGTTATGGCCGATGCCGGGCAGGTCGCGCAGCTTTAATTCCAGCAGGCGGCCGGGCAAATCTTCCCCGCGCAAAATTGTCAGGCCGTCCGGCTTTTTCATGTCGGTTGCGACTTTGGCCAGATATTTGCTGGGCGCAACGCCGATAGAACATTTAATGAATTGCCCGACGTTTTTTGCCAGACCGCGCTTGATGCCGGCGGCAATTTCAGTCACGCGCTCGGGCGTTCGCTCGTTCTTCATCAGTGAACAGGCAACTTCATCGATCGAGCAGACTTTGGTCACGGGAATGTGGTTGTCGATCTCGGTCAAAATCTTCTGGTGGTATTCGACATATTTGTCGTGCTTCGCCAGCACGCAAATCAGGCCGGGGCACATTTTTTTGGCTTCATAAATCGGCGTGCCGGTTTTGACGCCGAAGGCCTTGGCCTCGTAGCTCGCGGCAATGGCCGATGTCGCATCCGTCATCACCGGCAGCACGGCGACCGGCTTGCCGCGGAGGCGCGGGTCAATCTCCTGCTCCACGGATGCGAAATAGCTGTTGAAGTCGACATACAGCCAGCGGAGATCGAGAGTGGGGGTGGGATTGGACATAAGAGGAATCGGCGCCTTTCGTTCCTATTTTGTTCACTATTTCCAATGGAGTCAAGCAAAGGCGCGGCATACGCCCGTATGCAAAAAAACCGGTACGCACGGGGAACCTTTTTGCGCCCCGTGCGTACATCCATTGCGGCGGTTAAGCTGGCTTTAAGTTATTGTTTCTGCTGGATGATGCCATTAAAATGCCGAAAGGCAGTGGCTTCATCCCGTGTTTGCTTTTAATGCGAGCGCTTTTCCTTCACCGGCTCCCTGAACGCGTAATTTTACCTGAGCGCGTAATTTTCATCGAGTTGCGCGCTGCTTTGCACGGGACAGCAGAATTCTGCCGTCTTGAAACTTTTTGCCATTGGAATGTCCATGCCCGCTTCCGTCGCCGCCGCGCCCACCAACGCTTCCCGCCAGGTCAAAAGTGATTTTGTCGTCTCGATCGGGCTTATGGCGGTGGTGCTGTTCTTTATTGGCAGCGGGGTTTTGTCCTATGCCAATACCAAGGCGCTGCTGGATGGCAACCAGCAGGTGGCGCATACGCATGAAGTGCTGGCGGGCGTGAGTGATTTACTGTCGCTGGTGAAGGACGCCGAAACCGGCCAGCGCGGCTATGTGCTGACGGGTGATGCAAAATACCTCGCGCCCTATGAAAACGCGGTAGCGCGCATTGGCGAAAGCATCGGCGATGTCGAACGGCTGACGGCGGATAACCCCGACCATCAGGCCCGCATGGGCGAGCTGCGCAGCAACATCGCCGCCAAGCTGGCCGAGCTGAAAGAAACGGTCGAGCTGCGGAGAGACAAAGGCTTTGAAGCGGCCGAGACCGTTGTGCTTTCCGACCGCGGTAAAGGCTATATGGATGCCCTGCGCGGCGTGGTTGAAGACATGAAGCGCGAAGAAGGCGCCATCCGCCAGCAGCGTATTGAGGAAATGCAGGCGTCTTACCGCTCTACCGTTGTTTCCGGCGGCATTACCTGCCTGCTGGGTGTGCTGCTGTCTGCGCTGGTTGCGTATCTCGTGCGCCGCGCTTCCTTCGCGCGCGCGCGGCAGGACTGGCTGCAGTCGGGGCAGGTCGGCCTCAGCATGACCATGGCGGGCGACCTCCGCCTCGAACAGCTCGGCGAAAACATATTAAAATTTCTTACCAAGTATACCGATGCCCATGCCGGCGCGTTTTTTGTTAGGGACGGATCGGACTACCGCCGCATCGCCGCCTTCGGCCTGCCGGACAATAGCGGCACGCCGGAGCGCTTCACGCTCGGCAATGGCCTCCTCGGCGCTGCCGCCAAAGATGCGCGCACGATTGTCATCAACGATGTGCCGGAGGGTTATCTTGCCGCCGGCTCCGGCCTTGGCAAGGGCACACCGCGCCACCTGATTATTTCTCCTGCTGCGTCCGAAGGTCTCGTCAACGGTATTCTCGAGCTTGGCTATATTCACCCGCTTGACGGCTATGTGACGGAACTGCTGGAAAATATCTCCGAAACCATCAGCATCGCTATTCGCTCCGCCAACTACCGCGCCAACCTGCAGGACTTCCTCGAAGAAACCCAGCGTCAGGCAGAAGAACTGCAGGCGCAGAGCGAGGAACTCCGCGTCTCGAACGAAGAACTGGAAGAACAATCCCGCGCCCTGAAGGATTCGCAAGGCCGCCTCGAGCAGCAGCAGGCGGAGCTGGAACAAACCAATTCCCAGCTGGAAGAACAAACCCAGCAGCTTGAAATCCAGCGGGACGATCTCGCCGGCGCCAAGGCGCTGGTCGATTTCAAAGCGAAAGAACTGGAACAGGCCAGCCGCTATAAATCCGACTTCCTTGCCAATATGTCGCATGAACTACGCACGCCCCTCAACTCCTCCCTCATCCTCGCCAAGCTGCTGGCGGACAACCCGGATCGCAACCTGACGGCCGAACAGGTGAAATACGCCCTCACCATTCAGGCTGCCGGCAACGACCTGCTCGCCCTGATCAACGATATTCTTGATCTGTCTAAAATCGAAGCAGGTCATATGGAGATCAGGCCGGAAACCGTGCCGCTCTCCCGTCTTGTCGGCGACCTCACGCGCATGTTCGAGCCGATTGCGCAGCAGAAAGGCCTGAAGTTTGAAAACAACATCGGCGCCGGTTGCCCCGGCACGATCGATACCGACCGCCAGCGCCTTGAACAGGTCCTGAAAAACCTGCTCTCCAACGCCTTCAAATTCACCGAACAGGGCGGCGTGACCTTTGCCATTTCAAAACGCGCTGACGGCCGCATCGCTCTCAGCGTCGCCGATACCGGCATCGGCGTTTCCAAGGAACAGCAGAAGGCAATTTTCGATGCCTTCCGCCAGGCGGACGGCACCATCAGCCGCAAATACGGCGGCACCGGCCTCGGCCTTTCCATTTCCCGCGAATTCGCAAGGTTGCTCGGCGGTGCGATCGAACTGGAAAGCGAACCCGGCAAGGGCTCGACCTTTACACTTGTGCTGCCGGAAACCTATGACGAAAATGCGGTGGCGAAGCCCGTTTTCAACCTCGCGCCGGAATTGCCGGCGGATGCGCTTGAGCCTGCCGCCCCCGTAAAACCGCGCAGCGGCAAAATTAAATGGGTGGAGGACGACCGCGAACGCCTCACCGCCTCCAGCCATACCATGCTGGTGGTGGAGGATGATGAAGGCTTTGCCCGCATCCTTTATGACCTCGCGCATGAACTTAATTTTCAGTGCATTATTTCCAACACGGCGGAAGAAGCGCTGGCGCTGGCAAAGCAATACCTGCCAAGCGCCGTGGTGCTGGACGTCGGGTTGCCGGACAACTCGGGCCTCTCCGTGCTCGACCGGCTGAAGCGCAACCCGCGCACGCGGCATATTCCGGTGCACGTCGTCTCCGGCGGCGATTACGCGCAGAAGGCGCTGTCACTTGGCGCCATCGGCTATATGCTGAAACCGGTGAAGCGCGAGGAGCTGGTCGATGTACTGAAGAAGCTCGAATCACGCCTCGACAAGCACCTGCGCCGCGTCCTGATTGTGGAGGATGATGCCGTGCAGCGTGACAGCGTCGGCAAACTGCTCGGCACCGCAAACGTGCAGGCTGTGGGTGTCGGCACCGCCGCCGAATGCCTGGAGCGCCTGAAGACCGAAACTTTTGACTGCATGGTGCTTGATCTTTCCCTGCCGGATGCCTCGGGCTATTCGCTGCTTGAAACTTTAAGCCGTGAAGACGCCTATTCCTTCCCGCCGGTTATCGTCTATACCGGCCGCGAATTATCGTCGGAGGAAGAACACCGCCTCCGCCGTTATTCCAAATCCATCATCATCAAGGGCGCGAAATCGCCGGAAAGACTGCTGGATGAAGTCACGCTCTTCCTGCATCAGGTCGTCTCCGACCTGCCGGATGCGCAGCAGCGCATGCTGGAACAGGCCCGCAACCGCGACGCCGTGCTGGAAGGCCGCCGTATTCTTGTCGTCGAGGATGACGTGAGTAACGTCTACGCCCTCACGAATATTCTGGAGCCGGAAGGTGCCGTCGTCCACATCGCCCGCAACGGGCGGGAGGCGCTGACCGCCCTTGCCGCCATGAAAGAAAAGGGCGAGCCGATTGACCTTGTCCTTATGGACGTAATGATGCCGGAAATGGACGGCCTCACCGCCACCCGCGAAATCCGCCGCATGCCGGAGCTGAAAAAACTGCCCGTCATCATGCTGACCGCGAAGGCGATGAAGGACGATCAGGAACGCTGCCTTGACGCCGGCGCCAACGACTATATGGCGAAGCCGCTTGATGTTGAAAAACTCCTCTCGCTCGTGCGCGTCTGGATGCCAAGATGATGAAAGCGGGATAGGGTGGATAAGACCGAAGACATCGAAATCAGGCTGCTGCTGGAGGCTATTTTCCGGGAGTACCATTATGATTTCCGCGGTTATTCCATGGCATCGCTGAAGCGGCGCCTCAGCCAGGCGCGCGCGCATTTCAGCTGCACCACTTTTTCGCAATTGCAGGACCGCGTGCTGCATGATCCTGCAACGCTGCCGCAGATGCTGGCGTTCCTCACGGTGCAGGTGTCGGAAGTTTTCCGTGACCCTTCCTACTTCAAGGCCTTCCGTGAAAAAGTGGTGCCTCACCTGCGCACCTATCCGTCCCTAAAAGTCTGGATCGCGGGCTGCAGCGCGGGGGAGGAGCTTTATTCCTTCGCCATCATGTTCCGCGAAGAAGGGCTTGAAAGCCGCACGCAGTTCTATGCGACCGACATCAACCCCGACGCGCTCAAAAAAGCCGAAGCCGGCGTTTATGGTCTCGACCGTATTCGCCTGTTCACCGAAAACCACCAGAAATCCGGCGGCAAATCATCCCTTTCCGATTATTACACCGCCGCCTATGGCGCGGCTTCGTTTGACAAAAGCCTGCGCCAGCGCACCGTATTTTCCGACCACAGCCTTGTGACAGATTCTGTTTTTGCCGAAGTGCAGGTCATTTCCTGCCGCAACGTGCTGATCTATTTTGACCGCAACCTGCAGGACAGGGCGATTGGCCTGTTCCGCGATTCATTGTCGCGGCAGGGCTTCCTCGGCCTTGGCTCTAAGGAATCTTTGCGGTTTTCGACGCACGCCGATTCCTTTGCCGATTTTGCGCGGGATGAGAAAATCTACCAGAAGCGGAGCGGCGTATGAGCGTTGCGGCGGAAAAAACGGCAAAGCCGAAGACCTTTAATAAGATCGTCGTTATCGGCGCCTCTGCCGGCGCGCTGGATGCTTTTTACGGCGTGCTGCCGGGCCTGCCGAAGGACTACGCGCTCCCCGTCCTTATCGTCATGCATGTGCCGCCTGACAAAAAAAGCGTCATCGCCGAACTGCTGGCCGCCAAATGCGCGCTCGCGGTGACGGAGGCCGAAGACAAAGAACCATTGGCCCCCGGCCACGTTTACATAGCGCCGCCCGATTACCATTTACTGGTGGAAAGCGACGGGCATATATCCCTTTCCAGCGATGAACAGGTGCTTTATTCAAGGCCCTCTATCGATGTGCTTTTTGAAAGCGCGGCGGATGCTTATGATTCTTCCGTCATCGGTGTCGTCCTCAGCGGCGCCAACCACGACGGCGCTGCCGGCCTAGCAAAAATTGTTGCCTCCGGCGGGCGCGCCCTTGTGCAGCGGCCGGATCTTGCCTATGCTGCCACCATGCCGCAGGCGGCCGCCGATGCTTGCCCCACGGCAGAAATTCTCACGCTCGCCGAAATTACGGCAGCCCTTAAAACAGCAGGTGAAAAGTAACGCCATGCAGAATGACGAAGTCTATTTCCTGCTCGTTGACGATCTACCCGAAAACCTGCTCGCGCTCGAGGCGCTGCTCCGCCGCGACGGTCTTGTCATTCTGAAAGCGCGCTCCGGCACGGAAGCTTTGGAAATGCTGCTGACGCATGAAATTTCCCTCGCCCTGCTGGATGTGCAGATGCCGGGCATGGATGGCTTCGAGCTTGCCGAATTGATGCGCGGCACCGAGCGCACGCGCCGCGTGCCCATTATTTTCCTCACCGCCGGCAACGCCGACCGCCAGCGCCGCTTCCGCGGCTACGAGGCGGGCGCGGTCGACTTCCTGCAAAAACCGATCGAGGCCGATATTCTGCGCGGCAAGGCGGATGTGTTTTTCTCCCTCGCGCGGCAGCAGCTGCAACTATCACGCCAGCGCGACGCGCTGAAGATCACGGCGGATGATAACCAGCGGCTGTTGAACGAAAGTCTCGATTCAGCCGATGCATTAAAGGACGCCGACCGCCGCAAGGATGAATTCCTCGCCACGCTGGCGCATGAATTGCGCAACCCGCTCGCCCCCATCCGCAACGGCCTGCAGATTTTGCGCATGTCGCCGGACGGCCCGCAGGCGGAAGAAGTGCGCGGCATGATGGACCGGCAGCTGACGCACCTTGTGCGGCTGATTGACGATCTGCTGGATGTATCGCGCGTGAGCCAGGGAAAAATTGACCTCCGCAAGGAGCGGATCACGCTGCAGTCTGTGCTGCAGTCGGCCGTTGAAACCAGTCAGCCACTGATCGACACCGCGCATCACCGCCTGACGCTGGAGGTGCCGGACGAGCCCCTGTGGCTCGAGGCGGATGGCACGCGCATTTCGCAGGTGGTCAGCAATTTGCTGAATAACGCCGCCAAATATACGCCGGACGGCGGCAAAATCCTTCTCGGCGCCCGCCGCGACGGCAATGATGTGCTGGTGGAGGTGTCCGACAACGGCCTTGGCATCCCCGGCGACATGCTGCCGAAAGTGTTTGATCTTTTTACGCAAGTCGACCGGCACCTCGACCGCTCCAAGGGCGGGCTTGGCATTGGCCTTGCGCTGGTGCGCCGACTTGTTGATATGCATGGCGGCAGCATTACGGCAGAAAGCGCCGGCCTCAACAACGGCAGTACCTTCACCGTGCGTCTGCCGCTGGCTGCACAGGAAAGCATCATCGCAGTCGCGGAGACGGCCGATGCGGGGGAGACCGTGCAAAAGCCGCTGCAAATCCTCGTCGTCGATGACAATATTGATTCCGCCAAAACCACCGGCTGGATGATCGAGATGCTGGGCCATGTGCCGACGCTGGCGCATGACGGGCCGGAAGCGCTGCAAAGCGCAAGGGCGCTGAACCCCGATATCATCATGCTGGATATCGGCCTGCCCGGCATGAACGGTTATGAAGTCTGCCGCGAACTGCGCGCCGACCCTGCGTTTAA
>JBBQWK010000009.1:0-14578 GCA_038210695.1 Alphaproteobacteria bacterium | reverse complement strand
AGGGGCAGGCACATAGCGTCGAGGCTTGGGACGGAAACAAATTGGTTGGCGGCGTTTACGGCATTTCGCTCGGCGGGGCGTTTTTTGGCGAGAGCATGTTTTCAACCGCGACCAACGCGTCCAAAATCGCGCTGATTTATCTTGTCTCCCGCCTGTGGCAGCGGGGGTATGTGTTGCTGGATACGCAGTTTACCAACGACCACCTGATGCAGTTCGGCGTGCATGAAATTCCGCGTCGCGAATACCGGAGGCGTTTGAAGGAAGCGATTGCGATGGATGTCAGCTTCGGCGGTCAGTCGGCGGGAAGGTTATTGGGGTCTTCGCCGTCTTCAAAGCTGCCCGGCAATTTTTCAATCGGCGGGGCGGGCGTCGGTTTGGCGTCCGGCGCAATTTCACCCGTCGGCACGGCTGTTGCTGCATCTAGCTTGTCCCCGCCGTCGTCTTCAGATACGGATTTATCCAGCAAATCCCGCTCAGGATCGGCAGCAGCAGGTTTATGCGATTCAGGCTTGAGCAGCGCAGGCTTGGCGGGGGACTTGTCGGACTTGTCGGCGGCTTTGCCGTCTGATTTATCGGTCAGCGGCACGGCTGTCGGCGTTGTCGCGGCGGCGGATTTATCGGATGACGCGGGCGCGATGGAATCTTTGGCAGGCGCATGTTCCGGCACTTTTTCGGACGAGAATTCTTCCGATGCCTTCGCGGTCGTGACCGCGTTCTTGCATTCAATCACCCAGACATCATAGACCGGATGGTCCATGTAAGAGAGCGAGGGGTTGGAGCCATACATCCAGCCGCTGAAAATCCAATGCGCTGTCTGCTCGCTCGGTTTCCGCTCCCAGATCTGCAGGAAGGCTGCGGATTCTGGCGTGTCGAGCGGGGATGATTTGCGGCAGGCGCGCGCCTTGATGAAAAGCGAGGTGCCGAACTTTACCGTCTTGTCGACAGGAATGTCAAAGGTATGGGCGCGGGCGGAAAGCTTGTCGATCGTCCGCAGCACAACGGTGCCTGTTTCCTCCATCTGACGGCCGTCTGCATGTGCCGGCGTTGCCGCCAGCAGTGCGAGGCCAAGAAAGAGGAGGGGGCGGATCACGGGTGGTCATCTCCGCCGGCATCAGGCGCTTTTTCGGGTGCTTTTCCGGGCGTATTCGCAACAGGAGCATCCGGCGTTTTCGGCGCTTCTTTATCCGGCGCTGCCGTTTCATCACCATCATCCGATTTATCATCGTCGGCTTTTTTGGATTTGCTGACGCTGAAAATAAACTGGCCGAGCATCTGCTCCAGGCTGGCGCTGGACTGGGTGTACTCAATGCGGCCGCCGGGCTTCAGCATCTCTTCATCGCCGCCGGGTGTCAGGGTCATGAACTTGCCGTCCAGCAGGCCGGCGCTGGCAATCACGGCGGAGCTATCCACCGGCAGCTTTACGTCTTCCTGAATGTTCAGGTACACATCGGCGCGATAATTTTTGTGGTTCAGTTCAAAGCGCGTGACCTGCCCGACCTTGACGCCGCTGATGCGCACGGGTGTTCCAACCTGCAGGCCGTCGATCTTGTCGAATTCCGCCGTTATCTCGTAGCCCGTTGCGGGTTTGATATCAGTCGTGCGGTAAAAGAACATCAGGAAGCAGCCTGCCACCAGCAGCACCACCGCGCCCAGAATAGTTTCGACCATATTTCTTTTCATGATGCCCTCAGTCTTGCGCGGTAAAGTTTAGTCAGAAAATAAATGTTAACGGGGCGGCTGCCAGGCGCTGTAGTCGCCGGTGGCGGCATCGCGTTGGCCGCCCTTCAGTGTGTGGCCGGGGGGCAGGTAGGCGCCGGCGGTGCCGGTCTGGTTTGACTGGTGCGGCGACTGCCAGGGTTTGCGGTGTCGGCTGCCGTCCAGCGGCGGCACTTTGTCTGATTGGTGGTGCAGCCAGCCATGCCATTCCGGCGGCACGGTCGAGGCTTCGGGCGCGCCCGCGAACATAACCCAGCGGCGCTCGCGCTTCGTGCCTTTGCGCGGCTTGCCGCGATAGTATTTGTTGCCGAGCGTATCTTTGCCGACGAAGCTGCCGCGCAGCATGGTGTGGAAAATCATCTGCACGTTGCTGATAACGCCGAATATGGAAAGTTTCGCCATCGCGTTTCCTTTAATTCTACAAGCACCATAAGTAAGCCCAGATGGTTGAAAAGCGCAACTTTTTTCTGCCCCGCGCAGGCCGCGACGCAACGATTGATTTTGCCCTGTGGCTTATGCGACAGTCTGACCCGCCCCACAACGCCATCCGTATATTGATTTTGTTTCAATTCAATTGGTTAATCCGTGCTTATTGCCCGCCTTTTCACAGAGAATCTACATGAGAATCCGCAGCCCGGCGTCGCCGCCCGCATTGTGCAGGGAGAAGACTGGGTTGAATACGCCGTACCCAAGGCCTGGGGCGAGGCTGCGGCGACTGTTTTAATCGATAGCGTATTCTGCAAAACCGCCATTCCCGCCCTGCTGACGCCGGTCGCGGAAGCGGATGTGCCGCAATGGCTGTGGCGCCATGAGCCGGACGAAGCGGGGCTCGACGCTATTTCCGCCGAATTCCGCTACCGCCATGAAACGCGCTTTGCCGATGTTTTTGCGCGCATCGCCGGCGGACTTACCTACCACGGCTGGAAAGCCGGTCTGTTCAACACAGAAGAAGACGCGAAGGCCTTCAACGCCGAGCTGCAGTTTATTCTGCTGCACCAATACGCGGCGCTGGAACTGGGCGCGCTTGCCGCCGCCGGCCTTGACTGGGCCTATGGGCTCGACAGCGGCTTTACCCCTTCGGCGCAAATCCTGCCTTTCTCGACCGATCTCGCGGGTGGCAAAGTCGCCACCGCCGCCGTCACCGTCAGCGCCGATGCGCCGGAAAAAAATATCCTCAAGCGCTTGAAGCTGCTGGGGGAGGCGAACAGCATTGATGCGCCGGGCCGTAAAATTGCCGTCACCCTGCCGGTTGAATGCGCCGACAGTCTTGCCTTCATCAACCTCAAGCGTCAGGCAGATATTGATACGGTGTCTGCAGGCCTTGGCCGCAAAGCGCTGGATGCCGCGTTGCATTACGTGATGGACGCCTGTGACCGCGATACCGTTTTTGGTTTCGACCCTGCCGATAACGGGCGTTTCAAGCTGGCGATAGCCGAAGCGCGCAATGCCGGGGTCAACGATGCCGCCATCCGCATGGCCCTCAGCTATGCGCAGCAGGGCTATGAAGACATCGGGCTGCAAGCGGGGGAGGACGATATTGCCTCGCCGCCCATCAACGCCACATTGTCGCTGCCGGATGAATTTATCGAACGCGCGCTGACGGGGCATAGTTTCATGCTGGTCGATGGCGGCGCGGCCTTCAAACATTACCCCGCCGAAAAAATTTGGAACGGCATTGCCGCTGCCATCTGGTCGTCGGGTGATCCGGCGCTGTTCTTCCGCGATAGCTCCGCCGCCGCATCGCCGTTGCAGGATGCCGGGTTACCCTTAAGCCCCAGCGGCGCTGGCGGCATGATCTTTTTACCCGGCACCGCCGCGCCCGGCGCCTCCGTCAACCTGCTGAAACTCAGCACCGGCGCGCATGTGCTGGATACTGAACAACTGGTGCATATTGTAAAAATCATCACCGTTGCGCTGGAAGCATCCTTCCATTTCAGCAACCCGTCGCCGGAAACGCTGCAATACCGCCCGCTCAACATCGGCATCACCGGTCTGTCGGGCGTGCTGATGGGCAATGCGCTGGCCTATGATTCCGATGCGGGTCGCGCCGTTGCGGGGCTTGTCACGGCGCTTGTCACGGGCGCGGCGCAGGAAGCCTCCGGCCTTATTGCCGCCAGCGTCGGCGCCTTTGCCGCCTATCCGCAGTTTGAAAAAAATTACCTGCAGGGGCTGAAGGATAAAATGAGTGCCTTTGCCGGTACAGCCTACATGCAAAAGGGCCTGACGCGGAGACCCGTGCAATTAAAGGCCACGCTATCGCCCGATCCGCATCTGGCGGATTCCGTGCGGGATACTTGGGCGCGGGCCTATGCCGCAGGGCGTGAAAAAGGTTTCCGCCATGCGCATTTAACCGCGCTCGGCACCGCGGCCGATGTGCAATCCCTGCTGTCATCCCCCGCGCGCGATATTGCGCCCTCACCGGCACTGGTGCGCTTCGAGGGGCATTTTGATGGCGTGGAACAGGCGGCACTCTACGGTAAAAAACTCAATCCCCTCGTACCGCGCGCCTTGCAAAAACTGGGCTATGGCGCGGCAGAAATTGACGACATCAATTTTTATGCCGTCGGCCATGGCACGCTGTTGTCCGCCCCGGCTATCAACCATGTATCATTAAAGAAAAAAGGCTTTCACCAAGCAGCACTCGATGCGCTGGAGGCAGCGCTTAGCACCGCACAGCATATTCGCTATGTCTTCAACAAATGGACGCTGGGGGATGATTTCTGCCAGCGCATGCTGGGCTTTGACAACGGAAGTTTAGAGAGCGGCACGTTCGACATGCTGCGCGCGCTTGGTTTTTCCGAAGACGATATTGATGACGCGAATTTATACTGCTGCGGCGCCATGACTTTGGAAGGCGCTCCGCATTTATTGCCCCAGCATATGGCAGTATTTGACGGCATCACGGCGGCCGGCTCCGGCGTTCGCCGCGTCATGCCTGAAGCGCAGGTTAAAATGCAGGCAGCGGTCGAGCCCTTCCTGTCCGGCGCGGTCTGCCACACGATTGAACTGTCGCATTACACCGCGATTGAAGATGTGCAGAAACTGCTGTTGCTCAGTTGGGAACTGGGCGTCAAGCGCCTGTCACTCTACCGCGACGGCTGCTCCCTGCTGCACCCGCTGGCGTTGCCGCTCAGTGAAGCAGTAGATGATGAAGAAATTTCTGAAGCGGAAATTCCGGTGCGGGTAAAGGCTAAGCTTTAAACCCCTAAGCGTTTGCCGGCGGTTTCGCGGCGAAGCGGACGGTCCTGATCCGGTTCACGGGCGCACCCTCGAAAATCGCGGACATATTCTTCTCCGCTTTCGCGCGCAGCGCGGCGGCAACTTCTTCCATGCCTTCTTTTTTGGCAAAGTCGAAGGCTTTGTTGCCTTCCTTGTCTTTCAACTCGATATTGCAGCCGGTTTCAATGTACAGCAGCGCCTGTTTAGGCTTGTGCAGCAAAATAGACCACATCAGACCCGTCATACCTTCAGTGTCCTGTGCGTCAATGCCGCTGTCTAGCTTCAGCATCACGGCGACCGTTTCGGCATGGGGCAGTTTAGATGCGTGCATCAGCGGCAACTGTCCGTCCTTGTTGGGAATTTTAAGATCGGCTTTATGATCCACCAGTTCCTGCATGACGTCAGTGCGGCCATTTTGCGCCGCCCAAAAGGCAGGCGTTGCGCCGTGCATATCGCGAACGTCGAGAGGGGCTTTGGCCTTGATCATGCGGATGGCAGAATCATCGTTGCCATGCTCGCGCAAAATAATGTGCAGCGCCGTCTGCTGGAAGCTGTTGGTGAGGGTAAGGTCCGGCTTTTGATCCAGCAGCAGGTTGACCGCTTCGTCGCGGTCGTCTTCGCGGCAGGCGATCATCAGGGCGGTGTCATTGGTATTGGGGGCGCGGGCGTTGATATTGGCGCCTTTCGCCAGCGCCGCCTTGATGTTGTCGATTTCATTAAATTCAACTGCGCGCAGCAAGGCGGTATCCACCGCCAGCTGTTCAGCCGCGCTTAAAGCTGCAACGGGCGCTGCCGCCTTAGTGAATATATCTTTGAATAAACCCATCAGATCCCCTTTGCCGCCTCTAGCCGATTCTCCCCCCGGAGCGTGATGAACAGTATGAATAAAACCGTTGGAAATATCAATTAATATGTAAAACATATGAATGGCAAACAGTTCCAGCTATATTAATCATACATTTCAATTGCTTAAAATATAATTTAAGGCCCCTTGAAACGCGCTAATCTTAACAGTCTGTTCATCTTTCAAGGTCTATACTGAACTTATTACCAGAATGCGAACTCCCAATCTTACCGGCGTAAAGAAAAAGGGATGTCATGAACACCGTTAAAGAAGCCAATTTTCCTGAAGCCGAGGCCTGGGCCGCCAGCATGAAGGACCTGCGCCTCGAGTTTTCGGCGTCAGCCCCGCGCAAAGCCGCCGTGGTTGAAACCATCGCGCCCGATGTTGAATACAACAAATTCGCCAAGCTCGACCTCAGCAATATGTAAGGTCATCCGCCACCGTTGCATGACGGCATAAGCTCCTTTAGGGTCATCGCTAAAGGAGCTTTTTATATGGCCGATAAAATTCAAGAAAGACTCGCTGCCCTCAACTTCGCGCTGCCCCAGCTGGAAGCGCCGCTTGCCAACTATGTGCCCTATACCATTTCGGGCAATACGCTTTACATCTCCGGTCAGCTGCCGTCGAAAGACGGCCACCTGATCAAGGGACAGCTTGGTGAAAACATGTCGGTCGAGGAAGGGCAGGAGGCAGCCCGTGCCTGCGCTATCAATATTATCGCGCAAGCCAATGCCGCGCTTGGCGGGGATCTTACCCGGATCACGCGCTGCCTGCGCCTCGGCGGCTTCGTTGCCTCGACCCATGATTTTTACGACCATCCCAAAGTCATCAACGGCGCATCGGACTTGATTGTCGAAGTCTTCGCCGAAGCCGGCAAACACGCCCGCGCCGCTGTTGGTGTTGCGGCGCTGCCGCTGGGCGCTGCTGTGGAAGTTGATGCGATTTTTGAGATTAAATAGGGGCCGAGCTGCATGACCGGTATTTTCTGCGCCATTGATGCGGCTGATCTGCCGGAAGCAAAAGCCCTTGTCGCAAAACTCGGCGGCGCAAGCCTCGGTCTTAAAATCGGGCTCGAGCTGTTTACGGCGGAAGGGCCCGTTTGCGTTGCTGCCCTGCGCGCAGCTGCGGGCGGCAAGGTTGAAATTTTCCTCGACCTGAAGCTGCACGACATTCCCAACACAGTTGCGGGCGCCATCCGCTCTGCGGTCAAGGCCGCGCCGGATTTTATCACCATCCATGCCTCCGGCGGGCGGGCGATGATGCAGGCGGCGGTTGCCGCCGCGCGCGATGGGGCAAAAGAACACGGCGTTGCCGCACCCAAAATTCTCGGCGTCACGGTCCTGACAACGCTGGACGATAGTGATTTAGCAGAAATCGGCCGGCAAGCGCCAATAGCAGAACAAGTGCTGCGCCTTGCAAATCTGGCGGAAGAATGCGGGCTTGAGGGTATTGTCTGCTCGCCGCAGGAAATTTCCATGCTGCGCAAAGTCCTGAAACCCGAAACGCTGCTGATTGTTCCGGGCATCCGCCCCGCAGGTTCTGCTGCGGGCGACCAGAAGCGCATCATGACACCATCGGAAGCGGCAACGCTCGGCGCGGATTATCTGGTGATCGGCCGGCCCATCACGCAAGCGGCGAACCCTGCAGCAGCAGCGGCAGAAATTTTACAGTCGATTAAAACCCGGGCGGCTTGAACTTTACCGGCTTCAAGGGGCGCAGGTCTTTTTCCAGCGTTGTGGCCGACAGTATCGCGCGCTGGCTTGTGGCCGGCTGGGTGCGGTCGAATAAAGGCTGCAGCAGTTTCGTCATTTTATCGTCATGCTGCTCGATGGCGGATTCATGCGCGCGCTGGCCGTTCTTGCCCTCCAGCGTCACATTCGCGCCGTAGTGCAGTAAAAGCTTCGCCATCGGCAGGCGCAGCGGCTCGTCATCAATCAACGTCGCCATGATCAGCGGCGAATCGCTATTTTCGTTCTGCGCGTTTACATCTGCCTTGTAAGCCAGCAACAATTCCGCAACGGCCTGATGCCCGTTGGTCACCGCCCAAAGCAAGGGCGTCCAGCCATCCATATTGCGCCAGTCGACATTCGCGCCACTTTGCAGTAGCGCCGCTGTGACATCTGCCCAGCCGCGCCTTGCGGCTAGGGCAAGGCAGCTCAAGCCATGCATATCTTCGGCATTCACTTCCGCGCCTTGCGCGATCAACGCGATTGCCTTGTCACCACTGCCGTCCGGCTCCTGCAATTCTTTCAGCAGCGCCTGACCAAGGCGGAACGGGCTGGTCGGGGAAGGGGGCGTCGGTTTAACCATAGTCGTGTTCATGCCCGCGCTGGATGATGGCATCCGCCAGGTCATCATGGCCCTTGGTCACCGCCCACATCAGCGCCGTAAAGCCGTTGTCATCGCGGATGTCGGTCGTCGCGCCGCATTCGATCAGGCCGAGGGCTTTTTGAAAATCGGGGTAGTCCTTGCAGGATTCAAGCAGCAGGTGCCGCCCCATGTCTTCCGGCGACATCGGCGCATTGAGCGAGGCATTGTTGAAATGGACCTTACCGGCCATGGCTGGGGTGCTTCTTGCAAGGTTAACGGGGTTCAATATATCTACGCCCCTTCGCCCGTTATGTCAACGTTATGGCGTATTATGGCAATAAAGGCCACTATTTTCTGCCGCAAAAGCCCCCCTTATGTTAGAAATTGCCCTTCCGAAACGGCTTTTCCTAAAAGGGTTTTAAGCGCGCATGAACTGGATTACGAACTTCGTCCGGCCCAAGATCAAGGCCCTCATCACCGCCAAAAAGGATGTGCCGGATAACCTCTGGCAGAAATGCCCCGGCTGCGAAACCATGCTGCACCACCAGGAACTGGTGAAGAACCTCAATGTCTGCCACCACTGCGGCTACCACCTGCGCATGAGCGTGGAAGACCGGCTGAAGATGCTGTTTGATTCCGGCGAGTATACGGAATCCGACCTGCCGAAGCCCGTGCATGACCCGTTGAAATTCCGTGACCGCAAAAAATATGCCGACCGCCTCAAAGATGCGCAGACGGAGACCGGCAAGAAAGATGCCATCGTCGTCGCCAACGGCCAGATGGGCGGATCGCCCGTCGTCATTGCCGCCTTCAATTTCGACTTTATGGGCGGCTCCATGGGCGCGGCCGTGGGCGACGGACTTATTACGGCTGCCCGCCTTGCGGTGTCGCTTAAGGCGCCGTTTATCGTCATTCCTGCTTCCGGCGGCGCACGCATGCAGGAAGGCATGATTTCCCTGATGCAGATGCCGCGCTCCGTCATCGCTGTCGAACAGGTGAAGGAAGCAGGCCTGCCCTATATTGTGCTGCTGACCGACCCGACAACGGGCGGCGTTTCCGCCTCCTTCGCAATGCTCGGCGACCTGCATATCGCCGAACCCGGCGCGCAGATCGGCTTTGCCGGACGCAGAGTCATTCAGGAAACCATACGCGCCCAGCTGCCGGAAGGCTTCCAGACGGCAGAATATTTGCAGGCGCATGGCATGGTTGACCTTGTCCTGCCGCGCGGCGAATTGCGCCAGAAACTGGTGACCATTCTGCAGCTGCTGACGCAGAAACGCGCCGGCATTGCCGAACATCGCCGCCCGCCCGATATGGCTGCAGGCGGTGCCCGCAAAAAAGGCGAAACCGGCGCCTGACGCCGCAAAAGGTTTTCGATGCCGGAGCCGCTGAAAATCGCAAACGATATTGCCCTGACCGAATACACCTATTCGCCGAACCCCGCGGTTGAAAACGCCATTGCCGCGGTGCGGGAACGCCATGAACCCATGCTGCCGGCGGGGCTGAACCGCTTTGAAAACTTCCTTGCCGCGCTTGGCAACCCGCACTTGCATCTGCCGCCAGTTTTCCACGTCGCGGGAACCAATGGCAAAGGCTCCTCCCTCGCGTTTGTTCAGGCCATTCTTGAATCTGCGGGTCTTACCGTCCATAAATTCATCTCCCCGCATCTGGTGCGTTTTGAAGAACGCATTGTCATCGGCGGGCAGGAAATTGATGATGCGCTTTTACTGTCGCTGATTGAAGAATGTGAAGCCGCCAGCGGCGCGGAACCTGTATCATTTTTCGAATTTTTCACCGCGCTGGCCTTCCTCGCCTTCCAGCGTCACAAGGCGGATGCCGTGCTGCTGGAAACCGGTCTTGGCGGCACTTATGATGCGACCAATGTGATTGAAAAAAGCATCACGCTGCTAACGCGGATCTCGTTTGATCATATGCGCCTTCTTGGCGCGACGCTGCCGCTCATTGCCGAAAACAAGGCCGGCATTATCAAAGCCTATTGCCCCGTTATCGTCGCGCCGCAGACGGATAACGATGTCTTGAAAATATTTGAAACCCGTGCCGCCGCCCTTCATGCGCCGCTGTTTCTGGCTAACCGCGAATGGTCGGTCGAGGAGACAGGGGAAGGTTTCACCTATCGCGCCCGGGGCATGGAATTCAAACTGCCGCTGCCGCGCCTTCTCGGCAGTCATCAGGTCGTCAATGCGGGCACGGCGATTGCCGCCATCGGGCAAAGCCCTTTCATGCCGCTGCTCAACGAAAAAACGCTCATCAAGGCCATGAATAACGTGCGCTGGCAGGGGCGGCTGCAGCGCCTTGAAACAGGCGCGCTGGCAAATCTTCTGCCCGCCGGCTGGGAGCTGTGGGTTGATGGCGCGCATAACGATTCCGGTGCCGAGGTGCTGATGGCGCAGGTGAAGGCCTGGGGCCCCGAAATACCGCCGCATATCATCACGGGTTACAAACGCCGCAAGGAGCCGGACAATTTTTATGAGAAGCTGGCTGGTATCCCCGTCACCATTCAGGCGGTGGATGCGAATATTGACGCGCCCATGCTCTCGGCCGAGGAACTTTGCGCATATTTGAAGGGCGCAGGCTTTGCCGATGCGCGCCCCGCAGCCAATCTGGAAAGCGCCATCCGCTCTCTCACCTTCCAATTCAAGACCCCGCAGCGTATAATTATCACGGGCTCGCTCTACCTTGTCGGGCACGCCCTGAAGATTAACGAAGCCGCTTAAACCAGTTAAGGCCAACCTGCTTGGGCATCACGCCAAAACCGCTGCCGGAACCAACCAAGACGACGCTGCATGGCACCGCCGTGCTGCTGAAAGCTGTCGGCGGTGACGCGGCCTGCATTTTCCTGCGCGGCCTTTCCGGCGCGGGCAAGTCCGACCTTGCCTTCCGCCTGATCGAGGGCGGCGGGCAGCTGATTTGCGATGATCAGGTCAGCTTTGAAAAACGCCACAACCGCATTTACGCCGATAACGTCGAAAGCATCCGCGGGCTGCTGGAAGTGCGCGGCATCGGTTTATTGCGCTATCCCGTCGCACCGGCCTCCCGCGTCCGTCTTGGGGTGGACCGTGTGCAGCGGGAGGCCGTGCCGCGCCTGCCGGACCCTGAAACTTTTGACATTCTGGGCGTCGCGCTGCCGCGCTTCCGCCTCTGCGCATTTGACTTGTCGGCGCCGCTTAAAATCAACAAGGCGCTGGAGCTGCTCGGCAAGCCCGGGCTGCTGGTGACGTGATGAAAAAGCCAGCCAAAACCGCTGCGCGAAAAATCCTTCTCGTCACCGGTCTTTCCGGTGCGGGACTTTCCACCGCGCTGAAGGCGCTGGAGGATTTAGGCTATAAAGCTGTCGATAACCTGCCGCTGGCGCTGGTGGATGCGTTGCTGGCGCAAAAGGAAGGCCGCGGCCAGCCCGTTGCCATCGGCATCGACAGCCGCACTTGGGATTTCAGCGCGACGAAAATTCTGCAGAAAATTGAAGCCCTGAAAAAGCTTAAAAATACCTCTGCCGCGCTTGTATTCATCAACTGCGATGATCAGGTTTTGCAGCAGCGCTATACCGAAACGCGCCGCGTGCACCCGCTGGCGGTCGACCGCCCTGTGGCGGATGGTGTGCTGCGGGAGCGGCAGTTGCTGCAGCCCGTGCGCAAGGCTGCCGACCATGTCATCGATACCACCGACATCAAGGCGCATGATCTCCGCCGCCTGATTGACGGGCTTTTTGCATTGGAAGGGGACCGCGGTCTTTATGTTGCCGTCACCTCTTTCGGTTTCCGCAACGGTGTGCCGCGTGATGCGGACCTTGTGTTCGATGTCCGCTTTCTCGACAACCCGCATTGGGACGCAAAGCTGCGCCCGCTCTCCGGTCGCGACAAACCGGTGATGGATAGAATATCGGCGGACCCTGAATTCAAGCCCTTCTTCAAAAATTTAACCGGTTTGCTGCAGCACCTGTTGCCGCGCTATGATAAAGAAGGCAAGAATTACCTGACCATCGCCATAGGCTGCACCGGGGGCCGTCACCGCTCCGTCTATACGGCTGAAGCGCTGGCAAAATGGCTGGGGAGCAAAAAGGTTGCCGCCGGCGTTCGCCATCGCGACCTTGAAAAATGGGCCGCGCAGCAGATGAAGGCGCCGGAAGATAAACAGGCAGATAAAAAAGAAAGCCGCAAGCCGGCCAAATTGAAAAGAAGGAAAGCAGCATGACCGCTGACACAGAAAAAGCCGCGCCGAGCCTTATCGGTATCGTTATCGTGACGCATGGCCGCCTTGCGGAAGAATTTGTTTCCGTCATGGAACACATTGTCGGCCCGCAAAAACAAATCGCCGCCGTCTGCATGATGCCCGATGACGACCTCGAGAAAAAACGCCAGGAAATCATCCAGAAATCGAAAGACGTCGATAGCGGCAAGGGTGTATTGATTTTGACCGATATGTTCGGCGGCACGCCGTCGAACCTTGCGATCTCCATTACGCAGGATAAAAAAATCGAGGCGCTGGCCGGCATTAACCTGCCGATGCTGATCAAGCTTGCCTCCGCCCGCCAGACGGAAACGCTGTCGCAGGCAGCGCTGTCCGGGCAGGAAGCCGGCCGCAAATATATCAACGCCGCCTCCGCCCTGCTGCAGACAGGTTAATATGTCCGCGCTGGAAAAAACCGTCCAGATCACCAACAAGCGCGGGCTGCATGCGCGCGCGGCCGCAAAATTCGTGCGTCTTGCGGAATCCTTCGGCTGCCAGATCACGGTGACGAAGGACGATATGCACGTCGGCGGCGATTCCATCATGGGTCTTCTCATGCTGTCCGGCAGCCAGGGCACCTCCATCACCCTCAAGACGGTGGGTGAGGGCGCGGAAGACGCCTTGCGCGAATTGAGCGACCTCGTCGAGCAGCGCTTCGGCGAGGAAGCTTAAAGCGCAGCATGGCAGTCGAGCGCAATTTTACCGGACTTTGCGTTTCCCACGGCATCGCCATCGGCCCCGCCTTTATCGTCCAGCTCGATAATCCCAAGGCGCCGCAGTATAAAATCGACAACGTCGAATCCGAAACAAAACGCTTCACCGAAGCGGTCGTTCAGGTGACAGGCGAGCTGCAAAAGCTGAAAACGCGCACCGAGGCGCTGCCCGATGCCGCGGCCGAAGAAGTTGCCATGCTGCTGGATGCGCATCTTGCCATGCTGTCATCCTCCCGCCTTATCCGCGGCGCGGTCAGCCGCATTGCGGCGGAGCAAATCAACGCCGAATGGGCGCTGCACAAAACCACCTTGGAAATTTCCGAGCAGTTCCGGTTGCTGAAAGACAATTACATCGCCGCCCGCGTCGATGATGTGGAGGCTGTCGGCGGCCGCCTCATGCGCGCGTTGTTAAAGCTGCCGTATATGTCGCTGGATACTGTGCCGGATGGCGGCATTGTGCTGGCGAAGGAAATTTCACCTGCCGATACCGCGCTGCTGGACCCGCGCCGGTTTATCGGCCTTGCGACCGTGCATGGCGGCGCGGCCGGCCATACCGCCATTATGGCGCGGAGCCTTGGGCTTCCCGCCGTCCTCGGGCTTGACCCCGCCATCATGGACAGCCAGATTCAGGGCCAGACGATTATCGTCGATGGCATTGACGGCCGCGTTATTTTAACGCCGACGGAAGAAACCATCGCGCTCTATAAGGCAAAGCAGCAGGCGCTGCGCAACGACCGCGAGGCGCTAAAGACGCTGGCGACCCAGCCCGCCGTCACGACCGACGGCACGGAAATCATCCTCCGCGCCAACCTTGAAATTCCGCGCGAGGCGGAAAGCATCAAAAAAACCGGCGCCAGCGGCATCGGCTTGTTCCGCACCGAATTCCTGTTCATGAACCGCGCGACGCTGCCGGATGAAGAAGAGCAATTTGCCGCGATGAGCGAAGTTGTGCGCAGCATGGCGGGGCAGCCCGTCACCTTCCGCACGCTTGATATTGGTGGCGACAAACTGGCACGCTCCGTCGGTGAATATCTGGCGGAAGCGGATAACCCGGCCTTGGGCCTTCGCGCCATTCGCCTGTCGCTGAAGGAGCCGCATTTATTGCAAACCCAGTTCCGCGCCATGTTGCGCGCGGGTGCTTTGGGCCCTATCAAAATCCTCCTCCCCATGGTGACGATAGCGGCGGAGGTTGATCAGGCGCGAAAAATTATGCGTGACTGTTACCGTGATCTCAAAAAAACCGGCGTGCCCCTGCCGCCCGAAATGCCGCCGCTCGGCAGCATGATCGAAATTCCGGCGGCAGCCCTGTCAGCAGACAGCCTTGCTGCGGTATCGGACTTTTTCGCCCTCGGCACCAATGACCTTGTGCAATACACCATTGCCATCGACCGCGGCAATGACCAGGTGGCGGCCTTGTATAACCCCGCCAACCCCGCCGTGCTGCGCCTTATGGAGTTCACCATCGAGGCAGCCAAGCGCGCCGGCATCCCCATTAGCATCTGCGGGGAGATGGGGGCAGACCCGAAATACA
>JBBQWK010000008.1:0-15164 GCA_038210695.1 Alphaproteobacteria bacterium | reverse complement strand
TGGCGGGGAAGTGGCGGTGGGCGCGGGTCTGGCGGCGGATTTTGGCGTTCAGTTGCGCAGAGCCTGCAATCGCCGCTTCCGACGCAAGGCCAAGGCCATGCTGCCGCCCGCCCTTCAGCTCCAGATAAACTTCCGCCAGCAATTGGGAGTCGAGCAGCGCGCCGTGGAATTTGCGCGCTTCCAGATCCACCTTGAAGCGGCGGCACAAGGCATCGAGCGAGGCGGGCTGGCCGGGATATTTCGAGCGCGCCAGCGGCAGCGTATCGACGACGCGGGTCATAGAAAGGGTTTTAAAACCTGCCGATTTCAATTCATGGTTCAAAAACAGCATGTCGAATTCGGCGTTGTGGATCACAAGCGTCGTATCGCCGATAAAATCGAGGAAGTCGCCGACTTTTTCGGTGAACAGCGGGTGGTCTTTGAGGAATTCTGTGGTCAGGCCATGGATGCGGGCGGCTTCTGCCGGCACGTCGCGCTGCGGGTTCAGGTAAGTATGGAAGACGCGTCCGGTTGGCAGATAATTTTCAAGCTCGATGCAGCCGATCTCGACGATGCGGTGGCCATCCTTCGGGTCGAAGCCCGTGGTTTCTGTATCGAGGACAATTTCAAACATGATTCTAATCTAGCAATTATTAAGGCAATTTCAAAGCGTACACATGCCGCCAGCGAGAATATGCAGGGTTTCAGGGTCTTCCAGCAGCACGGCGCAGCTTTCATTGGGCTTGAAGTGCGGCATATCAAAGGTGTAATCGGCGGTGCCGCCGCCATAGGTGCCAATGACCAGCAGGCCCTTGACGATGTTATGCCCCTGCACTGTCACGCCCTTGTTTTCACCGCCCTTGATCTCCGTCTCCGATTCTTTCTGCAGGCGCAGCAGAATGACCTGCATGTCCTTTGAAAGCCCGGGGCCGGAGAGGACGGCTTTTACATGGCCGTCCGCCGTCACACCCGGCACGACTTTAAATTTCTGCCGCCGCACCGCCGCTGCTTCCGCGATCAGCGCATTCACATTGGCGCGGTTGGAGCCGACTTCCTGAAATTTGCCGTCAATAATCATTTCCGGCGTATAGGCGCCGGAGGTGGTACCGAGCAGCTTGTTATAGGCCACCTGCCGCAGCGTCCACGCGCTGTCGGAGAAAGGGTCCTTCCAGCTGCCACCGGCCCAGGTTTTGTTCTGGTCCCAGTAATCGACATGCCATTCAAGGGTAATCACATCCGGCCGGTGCGACAGATCCTGCAAAAACGCCTGCGCCGGCGGGCAGGAGGAACATCCTTGGGAAGTAAACAGCTCCACCACCGTGGCGTTGGCATCTTTCAGCAGCGCGGTAGAAACGGAAATTTCCACCTTGGGTTTGCTCTCCGCTGCTTGAGCCGATGAGGATATAAGCAGCAGCGCGAGCGCCAGAATGTTTAGAGCGTTTTTCACAGGCAGAACTTCGGCGCGGAGGATGGCGGGGGCAGCAGCCTGTCAACAACGCGTTTCAGCTGCGCGCGTGTATCATCAAAACCGATACTGGTATCAATGACAAAATCGGCTTTCTCGCGCTTCACCGCATCGGGCGTCTGGATTTTCAAAATCTGCTCCAGCCGCGCAAGGCGCGCATCGCGCTCTTCCACCGGCCCGCGGGATAACACGCGTTCGCGCTGCACATCGGCCGGCGCGGTGACGACGATGATTTTATCAACGCGGGATTCGCCCTTGGTTTCAAACAGCAGGGGAATATCCAGCACCACGGCGCGGTAACCTTCCGCCTTTTTCTTTTCAACGAATTCATCGGCGGACTGGCGCACCAGCGGGAACAAAATTCCCTCCACCTGATCTTTCAAGGCAGGATCGGCGAAAAACAACGGGCCCAGCAGGCGGCGGTCAATATACGGCTCGCCCTTTGCATCATGTGCAACAGCATCGGGCGCCAGCAGGGCGATGGGCGCGACGCCCTTGCCGTTCGGGCCCAGCAGTTCATGCACGGTTGCGTCGGAATCATGCACCGGCAGGCCCATATCGACGAGCATTTTCGCGGCGGTGGATTTGCCCATGCCGATGGAGCCGGTAAGGCCGATTGTCAGGATGCCGGGCGTGGTCATTTCGCAAGTCCCCCCATGTATTTGTACAATTCAACCGACACTTCGGGGTCACGCCCGAACCAGTAACCGAAGCCAAGGCGGCCTTGATGCAATAACATGCCAAGCCCTTCAACGATCGGGTTGCCGCGCTTGGTGGCCTGCGCCAGCAGCGGCGTCACCAGCGGACGATAGACGATATCGCAGACGGTGGCAGATGTCGGCAGCTTGCCAAGGTCAAGTTCCAGCGGCGGATTTTCTGTCTGCCCGAGGTTGGAGCAGTTGATCAGCATCGTCGCATCTTCCAGCGCGGCGTGGCGGCGCTCCCAGGTATAAACTTCCGCATCGGTCAGCGAAAACGCCTTGATGATTTTTTCGGCCTTTTCCGGCGTGCGGTTGACGAGGACGAAACTTTTGGCGCCCGCTGCCTTCAGGCTGGCAATAATGCCGCGCGACGCGCCGCCCGTGCCAAGAATAACAACTTTGCCGCCATCCCAATGCGGCTGCTGGACTTTGAGGGATTCAACAAAGCCGAAACCGTCGCTGTTAAAGCCGTAAAGCTTGCCGTTGCGAATGACGACGGTATTAACCGCGCCTGACATAAGGCAGCTTTCGTCATGTTCCTGCATCAGCGACAAAGCTTCTTCTTTTAGCGGCGCCGTAATGTTGCAGCCGGCGTAGCCACGGTCGATGAGCATATCCCGCGCCATTTTCAGCGTGCCGGCCGGCACTGCCATGGTGGTGTAGGAGCCGTTGATTTTATATTTGTCGAGCCAGTAGCCATGCAATTTGGGCGACAGCGAATGCGATACCGGCCAGCCGAGGACGCAGACCATTTTGGTATCGGCGGTTTCTTGTTCCTGACCTGTCGTCATTGCATATCCTTTTTCTGCCCCTGCAGGCGGTGCGTATCGAGCAGGCCTAAAATTTCTGCTGCCGTTTCCTCGACCGAGCGGCGCGTGACGTCAATCACCGGCCAGTTGTTGCGGCTGTAAAAGCGTCTTGCTTCCTTGACTTCATCCTGCACGCGCCCTTCATCAAGATAATCCGTATCGCGAATTTCGCCCAGCTGCTGCAGGCGGTTGCGGCGGATATCAATAAGACGGTCGGGCGACGCCGTCAAGGCGACGAACAGCGGCTTTGTGAGTGTCAGCACATACTCCGGAAACGGAATGCCAGGCACGTAAGGCACATTCGCCGCCTTGACACCGCGGTTGGCAAGGTAAATGCAGGTAGGGGTTTTTGAGGTGCGGGAAACGCCGACAAGAATAACGTCCGCTTTCGCCAGTTCCTTGTCGCCCTTTTGCCCGTCGTCATGATGCAGGGCATAATCCACCGCATCCATGCGCGCGAAATATTCGGCGTTCAGTTTATGCTGCAAGCCCGGCTCCGAGAGCGACTCCATGCCGAAATAACTGCTCATCAGGTGCAGCACGGGGTTGAGGATGGAGATGCAGGGGATAAAGAGGTTGAGGCAGTGCCGCTCCACCGCCTGCGCCAGCGCGTCATCGACCAGCGTGAACAGGACGAGGCCGGGGTTTTTGCGGATACCTTCCAGCACCTGCAGCAGCTGCGACTGGCTGCGCACGAGGGGCCAGAAATGCTGTTCCGTATCAACGCCTTCAAACTGCGCAAGGCAGGCCTTCACCACGCTGTTCAGCGTGCCGCCGGTGGAATCGGAAAGCAGGTGCAGGTGGTATTTTTTCATGGCGTTCAGCATAGCAATAATCGGTTAAAGTCTTAAATCGTTTGAAGAAAAGAGTTTATTTTCATATTGACCGTGCCGTCATTACCGCGCTATGTTAAAGCCCGTTTTCAGTTAAGGGTTTAGCGCTGCCATGAAGCCTTCCGTCGCCATTTTTGCCGGCTCCTCCACCCCTGCCGATCCCGCCATTATGATTGCGGCGGAACAGCTGGGCACGCTGCTGGGCAAAATGGGCTATGACATCGCCTATGGCGCCGGCACACAAGGCGTGATGGGCGCGGTTGCGAAAGCGGCCATGGCGGCAGGTGCCACGGTCACCGCTGTTGTCCTAAAAAAATATGCTGATGAAGAGCAATTGCCAGGCGCAAAACTGGTGTTTGTGGATACGGAGCAGGAGCGCTTCAAAGTACTGTCGACCTTGAATAATCCGGTCGCCTGCTTTGCCCTGCCCGGCGGCCCCGGCACGCTGCGGGAAGCGATGCAGGGACTGGAACTGGCGATTTATGAGGGCGGGCCGAAGGTGGTGCTTGTACAGGTCGGCGCGTATCTGGATGGTCTGAAAAACACCTTTGATGCCGCTGTCACCGGCGGCCTTATCAAGCCGCAGCATAGCGACAAGCTGGCGCTGTGGCAGATTGCCAGCGGGCTTGAGGCTATTTTACCGCCCGTCGTTGTTGCGAATAGCTCGCAACTAGCCGTCCGTCAAGCCAAAAAACCTTGATTTTATTGCCATTTTCGCCTATTCCAAGGGCATGACGACCGCACATTCCACAGATGTAATCATAATCGGCGCGGGGCCCGTGGGCCTCTTCGCGGTGTTCGAGCTTGGGCTTTTGGATATGAAGGCGCATCTGGTCGATATCCTCGACCGTCCGGGCGGGCAATGCGCGGAACTTTACCCAGAAAAACCCATCTACGACATTCCCGCCCTGCCCGTTGTTTCGGGACAGGAGCTGACGGAGCGGCTGATGGAGCAGATCAAGCCCTTCGCCCCCGTTTTCCATTTCAGCCAGATGGCGGAGAAATTAGAACGCACCGACGACGGCTGGCGGCTGACGACGGATGCCGGCACGGTGATTGACGCCAGGGTCGTGGTGATTGCCGCCGGCGGCGGCAGCTTTATGCCGAAAAAACCGCCCCTCAAAAACCTTGAAGACTATGAAGGCAAATCGGTTTTCTATGCCGTGCGCAAAATTGACCAGTTCCGCGGCAAAAACGTGGTGGTCGCGGGCGGCGGCGATTCAGCGCTCGACTGGGCGTTGAACCTGCAGCCGGTCGCAGCATCCCTCACCCTCCTCCACCGCCGCGATGATTTCCGCGCCGCGCCGCATAGCGTGAGCCAGATGCGGGAGCGCGTCGCCGCCGGTAAAATGAACCTGGTCATTTCCAACCTGACGGGGCTTGAGGGTGTGAGTGGCAATTTACAGTCCCTTACCCTGACCGAAGCCGATAAATCCACCCACCAGCTGCCTTGCGATACGCTGCTGGCGTTTTACGGGCTGACGATGAAATTAGGTCCGGTCGGCGCCATTTGCGAAGGGCTGGGCGCGACGCTTCGCAGCAACCTGATCCCCGTCGATACCGAAAAGTTTGAAACCACCGTGCCGCGGCTTTTTGCCATCGGCGATATCAACTGGTATCCCGGCAAGCTGAAGCTGATACTTTCCGGATTCCACGAGGCGGCGCTGATGGCGCAACAGGCCTTCCGTTATGTCTACCCCGATAAAAAGCTGCGTTTTGAATACACAACGTCCAGCTCCAACCTGCAGGAAAAACTTGGCGTAAAGTGATTCCGGTGGTGTAATAAGGAAATTTTTTTCAAGGATAAAGCCTTAACTTCATGAGCGGCAGCCAATTCAGCATCACCAACGCCATCCGCAATGCCTATGCCTTCCTCGGCAGGCACGGCGGCGAGGTTTTGCGCCTCAGCATCCTGCCGGTCGGCATCGGCGTTGCGACGCAAGTGTTTATTTTTTACCAGCGCCCGACGGGGAGCGCCTTTGAAGGCTACCTCATCAGCATCCCGGCAACTGTTTTGCACGGCTGGTTCATGTTCACCATCGTCCGGCTTTTGCTGCTGGGGGAGCATGTGAACGCCCTGCCGCAGGATCGTGAATACCTGCTGGACCGCCGTAACGCCTTGCGCGCTTCCGTGCTGGTCTGGCTGTTGTTCAACGCCGGCTGCACCGCCGTCCTCGGCTTTCAGGAATGGGCGATGCAAACCGCCAGCACCGCGCAGAGCACGCTTGCCAACGCCATCAGCCTGCTGCTGATCGTGCTTGGCATCTGGGGCATCCGGTTCGCGGTGGCGCATATTCTGGCGGCTGTCGACTATTCGATCAAAACCTATATTTTCGTCGTCAACGGCGTCAGCATCTCGCTGCGGCTGGCGGGGCTTGGCATCATGACCGCGCTGCCGGTGCTGATTGCCTTTTACTGCATCATCAAGGTTGTGGCGCCCGACATGAAAGACGGCGACCCCGGCCTTGCGCTGCTGATCTCGCTGCTCGCGCCGCTATCCTTCATCATCACCGCCATCCTGACCCCCGCCGCCTGCTTTGCCTTGAAGGAAATTCTCGGCCGCGTGCCGGCGCGCAATAATTCGGGCACAATCGCATGATGCTGAAGGTGACGGACCGCGACGGCGCGGCGCACGAGATTGAAGGCATTGCCGGCTGGCGCGTGATGGAAATCATCCGCGATTACGGCATGACGGAACCCGCCCTCGGCCTCAAAGCGGAATGCGGCGGCGCGCTTGCCTGCGGCACCTGCCATGTTTATGTGGCGGAAGAATGGCTGGATAAACTTTCGCCTAAAAGCCAGGAAGAGGAAGACATGCTCCTCGATGCCGCCTTTGCGGTGGAGGATAATTCCCGCCTTTCCTGCCAGATTATTATGAGCGACCAGCTGGACGGCTTGAGCCTGACGCTGACACCCGGTTCGGAACCTTGAAGGACTTTAGACGATGAGCAACATCGACGCGCTGAAAATTGAAATTGTCGAAACCGTGAAGGCCGCGAATGACATTGCCTCGCTGGAAGAGGTGCGCGTTTCCGCCCTTGGCAAAAAAGGCCGCGTCACGGGGCTGATGCAGACCCTCGGGCAATTGTCGCCGGACGAGCGCAAGCAGATGGGTCAGGCCCTCAACCGCCTGAAAGACGAAATCACCGCCGAGATTGAAGCACGTGCGGATACCTTGAAGAAAGCCGCGCTGAACGAGCGCCTGACGAAAGAAAAGCTTGACGTCACGCTGTCACCGCGCCCGTCAACCAAAGGCACCATCCACCCCATTTCCCAAACCATCGAGGAAATGATTACCATTTTCGCCGACATGGGTTTCACCGTGGCGGAAGGGCCGGAGATTGAAGACGATTTCCACAACTTCACCGCCCTGAACTTCCCGCCGGAACATCCGGCGCGCCAGATGCATGATACCTTCTATTTCCCAGATGTCCCGGGCAAGACGGGCGATGCCGCAAAACGTTTGCTGCGCACGCATACCTCCACCGTTCAAGTGCACACCATGCAGTCGCAAAAGCCGCCGATCCGCGTGATTATTCCCGGTCGCACCTTCCGCTCTGATTACGACATGACGCATACTCCCATGTTCCACCAGATGGAGGGGCTGCTGATTGATAAAGCAACCCACATGGGCCACTTAAAAGGTTGCTTGATTGAATTCTGCAAGCGCTTCTTTGAAGTGGATGAACTGCCGACGCGCTTCCGCCCCAGCTTCTTCCCCTTCACCGAACCTTCGGCGGAGATGGACATCGGCTGCTCGCGCGCGGGCGGCGAATTGAAAATCGGCGCCGGCAAGGACTGGCTGGAAATTCTGGGCTGCGGCATGGTGCACCCGAACGTGCTGAAGAACTGCGGGATTGATCCTGAAGAATATCAGGGCTTCGCCTTCGGCATGGGGATCGAGCGCGTGGCGATGCTGAAATACGGCATCCCCGATCTGCGCACCTTCTTTGAATCGGACTTACGCTGGCTGAAGCACTACGGCTTCGGCCCTATGGAACAGCCGAACGCGGCGTTTTGATTTTTTGATTATTTAATCGTAAAGCCGCGGCGGTTGACTTCCACCGTGCAGCTGCCGGCGCTGGCATTACGTATGTCTGGTGTTTGCAGGCTTTTCAGCATTGCATCAGCCAGCGTGACGCAGAGCGCTTCGGCATTAGCGGGATTGCTGGAGGGGTTGACCTGTTCGTAACTGCGCCAACCATTTTGCGCGAAAACATTTTTCAGTGCGGTTTTGCCGGCCGCATATGGTGCCGATGTATAATTGAAATCCCGCGCCATATAGTTCAGCTGCACTTCGCTGGAAAATGCTTCCTTGGCGTCCCTGTCCCAGATGGTGATTTTGCGATTTACGGGATTCCATGTGGTGACGGATTCTGTCGTCAGCGGATTGGTGAAAAACAGCCCGCGACCGCGCATGGTTTCCGTTGTGCCGTCTTTGTTGACGACCTCTGCATACGCCGTATCGAATTCCAGCTGATGGGTCGCTTTGCCCAGCATATATACACCGCCCACGGCAGCGACAAGCGGCCCTGCGACCAGCGCCAGCGTGCCAATGAACCACGCCTTGCGTCCGAACGCATGGCCGATGCCCGAAGCTTCATCCATGCTGGCGGCTGTTTCGGGGGTCATGATAAATCTCCTGAAGGGGGCAAAAACTTGTATGGAATATGACAAGGAAGGTGCGATATGTCAAATGTACCCCATTAAACGGATGATAATGTACTGACAAGTCAGGCTTTTTCTTAAACCCTGCTTTGGTCTATATTATAGCCGTCACGGTATCACTCGTATGAAATGAAGACCCATGAAATTCACGCTCAGCTGGCTCAAAGAATATCTCGATACCTCGGCATCGCTGGAGGAAATCAGCACCAAGCTGACCGCCATCGGGCTGGAGGTTGAAGGCATCAACGACCCTGCAAAGGCGTTTGCGGGTTTTGTGGTGGGCAAAGTATTGAGCGCGGAAAAACACCCCGATGCCGACAAGCTGCAATGCCTTGTGGTCGATACCGGCAAAGAACAATTGAAAGTCGTTTGCGGCGCGCCGAATGCGCGCGCCGGCATGAAGGGCGTTTTTGCGCCTGCCGGCAGTTTCATCCCCGGCTCCGGCATCACGCTGAAAAAATCGAACATCCGCGGCCAGGAGAGCAACGGCATGATGTGTTCGGAGCGGGAGCTTGAGCTCAGCGCCGAGCATAACGGTATCATCGAACTGCCGGACAGCATCACCACAGGCTCCAACGCCGCCGACGCGCTGGGCATTAACGACCCCGTCATTGAAATCAACCTGACGCCAAACCGCGGCGACTGCGCCGGCATTTACGGCATTGCGCGTGACCTTGCCGCCGCAGGTCTTGGCACGTTGAAGCCGCTGGAGGCAAAACCCGTTGCCGGCGCTTTCAAAAGCCCCGTTACGGTTTCGATTAGCGATGAAGCCGCCTGCCCGCTGTTTATCGGCCGCTATATCAAGGGCGTCAAAAATAGCCCCTCGCCGCAATGGCTGCAGGACAAGCTGAAGGCCATCGGCCTCCGCCCCATTTCGGCGCTGGTCGATATCACCAATTTTTTCACCATCGCCCTTGACCGCCCGCTGCATGTGTTTGATGCCGACAAGCTGACCGGCAACATCACCGTCCGCGCGGCCAAAAAAGGCGAGACGCTGGACGCGCTGAACGACAAATCCTACGCGCTTGACGATGGCATGGTTGCGATTTGCGATGATTCCGGCGTGCTGGGGCTTGGCGGTATCGTCGGCGGCACCTCGACCGGCGTGACCGAAGCCACCACCAATGTTTTTCTTGAAGCCGCGTTATTTGCGCCGCTGGCCATTGCCAAGACAGGGCAGAAACTGCAGATCGACAGCGATGCGCGTTACCGTTTCGAGCGCGGCATTGACCCCGCCTTCACGCCGACCGGCGCGGAGCTTGCCACGAAAATGATTATCGAACTTTGCGGCGGCAGCGCCAGCGAAGTTGTGACCGCCGGCAAAGTGCCCGCTGCCGGCAAGACGATTACCTACGCGCCGGAAAAACTGAGAACCCTTGGCGGCCTTGATTTGCCGCTGCCGCGCCAGAAAGAAATTCTGGCGGCACTGGGTTTTGTTGTGAATGACAACGGCAAAACATGGGACGTCAAAAGCCCGACATGGCGCGGCGATATTGACGGCAGCGCCGATATTGTGGAAGAAATTCTGCGCATTCACGGCTACGACAATATTCCCGCGGTTTATGTGCGCCCGCCGGCGGAAGAACGCCGCCCCGCGATTAACACGCTGTCAAAACGCGCGATATCATCCCGCCGCCTGCTGGCGTCGCGCGGCCTCTCGGAAACGATTACCTGGTCGTTCATGGACGAGCCGACGGCTGATTTGTTTGGCGTGAATGCGCAGCAGAATAAAAAGGCACTGACGCTGACCAACCCGATCTCGGTGGAGCTGGCGGTGATGCGCCCCTCCATTCTGCCGAACCTTGTCCATGCCGCCGGCCGCAATACCGACCGCGGTTACCCCGATGCGGCGCTGTTTGAAATTGGCAATATCTATCGCTCCGTCGAAGCCGAAGGGCAGTTGATGACGGCAACAGGCCTTCGCAGCGGCGCTGCAACGGCGCGCCACTGGTCCGGCCCCGCGCGGGAGGTCGATGTTTTCGATGCCAAGGCGGATGCGCTGGCGGTACTTGAAAACTGCGGCGTTAACATCAACAACTTGGTCGTCAGCAATGACGCACCGGAATGGTATCATCCGGGCCGCTCGGGTTCCTTGCGCCTTGGCCCCACGGTGCTGGCGCATTTTGGCGAGTTGCATCCATCCGTCCTTATGACGCTGAAGCGCGATGAAAAATTCGCAGGGTTTGAAGTGTTCCTGCAAAGCCTGCCGGTCGCCAAGAAAAAATCCACCGCGAAGGAATTGCTGCGGCCGTCGTCTTTCCAGCCCCTCAGCCGCGACTTCGCGTTTATTGTTGACGATGCGGTGGAAGCGGAGAAAATGACCCGTACCATCAAGGGCGTCGACAAGGCGCTGATTTCGAATGTGTCGATCTTTGACGTTTACACCGGCAAAGGCGTCGACTCCGGCAAAAAATCGCTGGCGGTGTCGGTGACGCTGCAACCAGTTGAAAAAACCCTGACTGAAGAAGAAATCACCGCCCTCAGCAATAAAATAGTTGAAGCCGTGACGAAACAAACCGGCGGCGTGCTGCGTTCGTAGAATTACGGAGGCCTATGCCATGAAAAAACTGTTATCTGTATTCGCTTTGGTGCTGCTGCTGGGCGCCTGCACCACGACCAAGGACTATGAAGCGCAGCTGGACCGCTGGATTGGCGCGCCGGAGCGTGACCTGATCATGGCCTATGGCCCGCCGGACAAGCAGTACCAGCTCGACCACAGCACCAAGATGCTATCCTACGTGAAGTCGGATACCGCTGTTTACAACTCGGGCTTTTCGACCTGTCTTGGCAGCGGTTTCGGGAATGGCTTCGGCAATAATTTTGGCGGCGGGTTTGGCGGCTGTTATGGCCCACCCGCGCAGGCGCATACATTATCGTGCGAAACAATTTTCACGCTGCACAACGGCACGGTCACGCGCTGGGGACATAAAGGCAATGACTGCCGCGGCTAAAGGTTAGCGGTTCCTTTCAACCTTTAGGGGAAGCTCGCCGACGTTGGCGGGAATCTGGCTGGCAAATTTGCTGCCTTTTTTCATGACGACGCGGGCGATAGGCTGGTTTGCTTTTTGATCAACATCAAACATCACGCCCTGACAGTCCGGCGTCGCGGCGACGATTTTGAGAGTGCTTGCGTGTTTTGCGAACACCGCATCCAGCTCCCCCACCGTCCAGATTTTTGCCTTCGCCATTTGAAGCGCCCTGCCTTTGCAATGCTACGAGCATAAGGCGGCTTTCACTTCCGGTCAAACGCGCCCACAGCAAAAGCCCGCCTAAAGCATTGGCGGGCTTTGCGTTTTGACGTGAAAACTAAATTAATGGCGCTCGGCGCGGTCGGCCGCGTCTTCCATGTGGTTGGCAGCGCGGTCGATGGTGTTGCCGACCTTTTCGCCAAGGGTTTCAGGACGATGGCCTCGGTCATAGACCAGAAAGCCGATGACGACCACGAGCGCGAGGATAACGCCCACCAATACCTGTTGATTCGCCATGCCGGATACTCCTGTTGTTACTTTGAGTGCTAACGGCTGCTAAATGATAATGGTTCCCATCAGGCGCGTTTCTTGAAACCTTCCTGGATCAGCAGATCGCGTTTCGACAGTTTCCCGACCGCGGTTTTCGGCAGCGGTTCATCGCGGATGATGATTTTCTTCGGCAGTTCAATGGCGGAAAGCTTATCCGCCAGAAACGCGCGCAGCGTTTCAACGCTGACAGCTTCGCCGGTTTTCAGTTTCACCCAGGCGTGTACCGCTTCGCCGCGCAGTTTATCGGGCACGCCGGCGACGATGCATTCTTCAACCGCGGGATGGGTGTAAATCACTTCTTCAATATGGCGGGGATAGACGTTGTAACCGCCGACCAGAACCAGATCCTTCACGCGATCAACGATATAGACGAAGCCGTCGTCATCCATATAGCCGACGTCACCGGTATGTAACCGCCCGTTGCGGATGACTTCCGCCGTCTCCGCATGATTTTTAAAATAGCCCTTCATCATCTGCGGGCCGGAGACGCAAATCTCGCCCTTCTCGCCGGTTTTTAAAACCGATACGCCGTCTTCGAGACTGACGATATCAACCACCGTGCTCGGCACCGGCAGGCCGATGGAGCCGGCCTTGGCCTTGGTGGTCAGCGGGTTGCAGGTGGCGACGGGGGAAAATTCGGTCAGGCCATAGCCTTCCGCCACAAGCTTTGCCTTGGTGCGGGTCTCAAAAGCGCGCTTCACATCGGCCGGCAGCGGTGCGCCGCCGGAAAGGCAGAATTTGAGGGAGGAGAAATCATATTCCGCAATGCGGTCATAGTTGGCGAGCGCGATATACATGGTCGGCACGGCCGCGATGTAAGACGGCTTCTGCGCCTTGATCAGTTCCAGCAATTCCGACACGCTAAACTGCGAGACGACGAACAGCGTCATGCCGCGCAAAATTGCCATGTTCATCACAACCGTCATGGCGAACACATGGAACAGCGGCAGCACCGCGATCATGCTTTCAAGACCGTCTTCGGCGTTGTGGTACCAGTGGCGCATTTGCGTTGCGTTCGCCATAAGGTTGCGGTGCGTCAGCATGGCGCCCTTGGGGGTGCCGGTGGTGCCGCCGGTATATTGCAGCACGGCGATATCTTCCGACGGTGTGATGCGCGGCGCGGCGAGAGTGCCGTCGTTATGCACAAGATCACAGAACCAGACGGCTTTATCGGCGGGGATAGCAGTTTCGCCGCGCGTGGTTTCGCGCAAATTCTGCTTCATGGGGCAGAGGATGATTTTCCGGATGCCGGTTTTATCCAGCAGGCCTTTGGCCTTGTCCATCAGCGCCGGTACATCCAGCGTGACGATGATTTTGGTTTCGCTGTCATTCGCCTGCGCCGCAAGGTCGCGTTCGATATAGGCGGGGTTGAAATTGACGACCGTGGCGCCCGTCTTCAAAATCGCGAAGAACATGACGATGGAATAGGCGGTGTTCGGCATAAAGAGGCCGATTTTATCGCCGCGCGCAATGCCCATGTCCGACATGCCTTTGGCGGCGGAAGCGACCAGCGCGCCGAGGGTTTTATAATCATAGGTAAATCCGGCAAAGTTAATCGCCGCACGATCCGGATATTTCTCGACACTATTGTCGAGCAGCGAGAACAGCGGCGCATCGGGAATCTCAACCTCTGCCGGCACGCCGGGGGCGTAGCTTTTCAGCCATGGGTAGTCGGTGCCTGTCTGTTTCAGCGCTAATAAATTCATTTCGTTGCGCTCATGTTAACTTCTCCGGATGCCTTCCTGCTCCAGCAGGTCTTTGCGGGATAATTTGCCGACCGCCGTTTTTGGCAGCGCCGTATCGCGGATGATGATTTTGCGCGGTACTTCGATGGGCGAGAGTTTATCAATCAGGAATTCGCGCAGGCCATCCGGCGAAATGGTGCGGCCTGCGGCGGGTTTAACCCAAGCCCAGACGGTTTCGCCGCGCTCCTGGTCCGGCACGCCGGCAACAATGCATTCCTCGACCGACGGGTGCAGGTAAATCGCTTCTTCGATCACGCGCGGGTACACGTTATAGCCGCGCACCAGAATCAAATCCTTAATGCGGTCGACGAGGTGCAGATAGCCTTCGGAGTCGATGTAGCCGACATCGCCGGTGTGCAACCGGCCATTCTTCATGACCTCCGCTGTCGCGTCGGGCTTTTTGTAATAGCCTTTCATCACCTGCGGCCCGCGGATGCAGACCTCGCCGCGCTCGTAGGCGGGAAGCAGGGTCACGCCGTCATCACGGCTGATGATTTCAACAATCGTGCCCGGCACGGGCTGGCCGACGGAGCCCGGCTTTTTCTTGCCGAGCGCGGGGTTGAAGGTGCAGCCGGGGGACGCCTCAGTCAAACCATAGCCTTCCGCCAGCGCGCGGGAGCCGGTTTTTTCCTCGAACAATCTTTGGATATCCGCCGCCATGGGCGCGCCGCCGGTGATGCAGAAGCGCAGGCAACTGAAATCGTAATTCGCCGTTTCCGGCGCATTGGCGATGGCATTGAAAACGGCAGGCACGGCGGGGAACAGCGTGGGGCGGTGGCGCTTGATGCTCTCCAGCACGTCCTTCACGTCAAACTTCGCATGCAGCAGAATTTTAAGGCCGGCGTAGATGGAAACGTTCATCACAACCGTCATGGCGAAAACATGGAACAGCGGCAGGATGCCGATGATGGTGTCCTGCCCGTGCTTCAAATCGCGGATCCAGGTGGTGATCTGCATCATGTTGGCGTAAAGGCTGGCGTGCGTCAGCATCGCACCCTTCGGCACGCCCGTTGTGCCGCCGGTGTACTGCAGCACGGCAACGTCGTTTTCCGCCTCGATCAGCACGTTGATGGGATTGCCGTTGTTATTGACGACATCGAGGAAGGAAATATGGCGGCTGTCCCACTTCACTTGCGCTATTTCCTTGGCGTGGAAGACGGGGTAGAGCATTTTACGCGCCAGCGGCAGCGTTTCCGCAAAGGGGCAGACGATGAGTTTTTTGAGGCGCGTTGATTTCAGCATCGCGTCCATCTTGTCGATGAGCGCGGGGTTATCCAGCGTGACCATGATATCGGTTTCGCTGTCTTCAATCTGGCTGGCGAGCTCGCGTTCCACATACAGCGGGTTGTAGTTCACAATCGTGCCGCCGGCTTTCAACACGCCGAAGAAGAACATAAAGCTGTAGGGGGAGTTGGGCAGGAACAGACCGACTTTGGTGCCCTTGGT